>NZ_JBFHFD010000392.1:0-8185 GCF_041583735.1 Novipirellula sp. | reverse complement strand
ATCGCTGGTGGTGTCCCCGAAGCAAACGGTGGCGATGAAGACACGCTGGACAACGTCTTTGACGCTCTCAGCATCCCTGTCTTCATCAACGCTCCGGTCCAAGGGTTGACCTTTGAGGTGACACCGGGCGAAGACAGCAACGGCGAATCGTTCTTGATCTATGGATTTTTGGAAGAGCCTGACGCACAAGGCAACGACAATTCCCGTCCAGTACCTTTGGATCAAGTCCGCTTTGACGCCGACGCCCGATTCGTCATCAACGCGACCGTCGATGGCGGCTCGACCCAACCTGGTACGATCGCAATCTCGCCAGCCACCATCACGCTGGATGAAGGCGATACCGGAACCACAACCGCCACCTTCACCGTCACTCGAACCGGGGGCACCGATGGTGCTGTGTCCGTTCAGTTCGCAACGGCCGACGGTTCTGCGACAGCCGGAGAGGACTACGTTGCCAAGACACAAACCGTCACCTTCGCCGCAGGGGATGGAGTCTCTAAGACAATTACCGTTGACATCAACGGGGATATCGTGGTCGAACCCAATGAAACGTTCACCGCCACCCTCAGTGGTGTTACCGGTGGTGCAACGTTAGGTACATCCACGTCGACAGTAACGATCACGAACGATGACGTGGCTGCGACCCCGGGGACCATTTCGATTTCCCCTGCGACGATTTCTATCGCAGAAGGAAATAGTGGCACCAAGCAAGCAACGTTTACGATCACTCGCACCGGCGGTACAAGTGGTGCAGTGTCCGTTCAGTTTGCTACGGCCAATGGTACAGCGACAGCCGGAGAGGACTACGTTGCCAAAACACAAACGGTAAACTTCGCAGACGGCGATGGAGCAGCAAAGACTGTCACCGTTGACATCAATGGCGATACCGCAGTTGAACTCGACGAAACGTTCACAGCCACCCTCAGTGGTGCGACCGGTGGTGCATCATTGGGCGCGTCGACATCCACAGTGACCATCACTAACGATGACGTGGCGACCAATGCGGGAACCATTTCGATCTCGCCTGCGACGATTTCTATTGCCGAAGGAAACAGTGGCACCAAGCAAGCGACGTTTACGATCTCACGCACCGGCGGTACCACGGGTGTTGTTTCGGTTCAGTTCGCTACTGCCAATGGTACAGCGACGGCCGGATCGGACTACGTTGCCAAAACACAAACCGTCACTTTTGCTGATGGTGATGGAGCAGCGAAGACCGTCACCGTTGACATCAATGGCGATACCGCAGTCGAACTCGACGAAACGTTCACCGCCACCCTCAGTGGTGCGACCGGTGGTGCATCCCTAGGCACGACCACTTCGACGGTGACCATCACCAACGACGACGTGGCAACCAGCCCGGGCACGATTTCGATCTCCCCCGCCACAATTTCGATTGTCGAAGGAAACAGCGGCACCAAGCAAGCGACGTTTACGATCGCTCGAACGGGTGGTACCGCTGGCGCCGTCTCGGTTCAGTTCGCGACCGCCAACGGTACAGCGACAGCCGGATCGGACTACGTTGCCAAAACACAAACCGTTACGTTTGCCGATGGCGATGGAGCTTCCAAGACCGTCACCGTTGACATCAATGGCGATACCGCAGTCGAACTCGACGAAACGTTCACCGCCAGCATCAGTGCAGCGACCGGTGGTGCATCGCTGGGAACCACCACATCGACAGTCACAATCACGAACGACGATGTGGTCGTCGTAAATCCAGGAACCATCTCGCTCTCTCCTGCAACGATCTCGGTTAACGAGAGCGGACCGGTTGCGACCTTTACGGTCACCCGAACCGGTGGATCGGACGGTGTGGTTTCGGCAGTGTTCGCCACGTCCAACGGCACCGCGATCGCCGGAGCCGATTACACCGGCAAAACGGAGACCGTCACGTTCGCCGATGGCGACAGTGCTACGAAAACGATTACCGTTTCGATCATTGACGACACCGTCGACGAGCCGAATGAGACATTCAACGTCACATTGACCGGTGCGACTGGCGGTGCCGTCCTCGGTGCAAGTGCGTCTGCGGTCACGATCATCGATAACGACCCAACCGACCCTGGAACAGGATCCACTGTTGCGGGATCGATTTTCATCGACAAAGTTGAAAATCTTCAAGAAGTCATCAACTCGCCAGGTTTGGTCGCTCCATTCCGCGATGGCGTCAAGGACGCCGACGAGTCAGGCTTGGCCGGAGTTCGAGTGGAACTTCGCACAGCATCGGGTGAACTCGTCGCAACGGCCTTCACCGACATGAACGGAAGCTACCGCTTCACCGGCGTTTCCCAAGGATCGTATCGCCTTCGCTTCGGCGTCTCGGCGGCGAATACCTTCTTGTCGGGAAGCAATGAAATCCCAGTGACCGTAGGTGCCAGCGGCAGCTCGGTTGCTCCGGGCAACCTTCCCGTCCTTGGATTGTCGGCATCCATGTCCAACCTGGACATCCTGGCGTCGAGCTACTTGCGTGGCAACTCCGATGCAGCCAGTGCGTCGAACAACGGACGACGAGGCGGATCGGTTGCACTGGATTCCTCGGGCCACCAGATCTTCTTTATGGCGGCCGAAGGCTTTGATAACGTCGACTACAGCGAATTGCTGCTCAACGATGCCAAAGACGCGGCGATCCTGACGATTGTCGACGGAACCGATATCAAGACAGCTCTGCTGGACAAGAACGACTTTGTCATCAGCCGCGATGGCTCGGCACTGCAGTTCTTTGGTGGAATTGAAGAGCTTGGCTTTGTTAGCACCTCGAATCCGCTGAACTCGCAAGGCTTTAGCCAAGCAGCGATTGATGCCCTGTTCAGCCGAGCAGCAGAGATCGCCAACAATAACTAGTGATTTCCCCCACGTAATCGCTTCCATAAAAGCCCTGGTTGGTTACCGCCAATCAGGGCTTTTTTCGTGTTTGTCAAGGAAAGGGTCGCTCGCGGAGCGGCACGGGACCGCATCGTTAATAAGTCGCCACGCCCCCCCTCCCCCCGCAGGAGAAGCTGACTTGTGGTAAAACTTGGCGATTGCTGAATCCACGACTGTTTTCCTGGCAGACCACCCCCAAGCCATGGTCGCCAACAGGGTTTGTATCTCACCCCAAAACCTCCTTATTGCGACCCCAACCATGTCGAACCAAGACGATGTCAATCCGTTTGCTCGCCCTTCGGCCCCCAATCAACCCATCGACTCGAGCCAATCTGCCCCCCCACCCGTTGCTAATCCATACGTCCCCACATCGCACATTGGGCCAGTGCAAAGTGTGATTGGCGACGACGTCGAATCGGTGCGTCGTTACTATCTCAGCCACGAAGCCTCTGTGAAATCCATCGGGATTCTTTACATGCTGGGGGCGCTCTTCATGGTCCCGGCTGGCTTCTTTCTCATGCTCGCCCTGCTGATCCCCAGCGAGGAAGCACTCGCCCCCAGGATCGCGGCTGGAGCGGTGGGGTTTGCCTACTTTTCACTCGGACTGCTACAAGGTTTTACAGCCGTAGGGCTGCGAAGACTGCGTCCTTGGGCTCGTATCGTGGCAATCGTGTTCAGCGTGATCGGACTACTCGCGATTCCGCTTGGCACAATCATCTCGGCATTTATCCTTTACCTACTGTTAAGTGAAAAAGGGAAAATGGTGTTTTCACCCGACTACGAACAAGTCGTCGCACAAACGCCCCATATCAAATACAAGACATCGATCATCGTTTGGATCTTCCTGGGGCTATTGATTGCCTTGATTACATTTGGCGTTACCTTTGCCGTCATTGGCAGTTAAGATAACCGCCATGATGCGGTTTCAAACCAAGGAACATTTCATCGACATGCATACGATTCGACTTCGCTATCCTTGGACGAAACAGCGTCATCAGGACGGTACAGACGCGACGCGGGTGAACGTTCCCGAGCGTGACGAAGACGTGGCCAGAGCCGAGTCGCCAGCAGCGACCACCTACACTCGCAATTTCAATCGTCCCACCGGAATCGAATCGGACGATCGCGTTCGGCTGCGAATTACCAGCTGGCAAGGCAAGCTCGCGTCGCTACGGATTAACGGTCAACCGCAGTCGGCCGGCACTCCACCGCTGGAAATCGAACTGACGGACCAATGGGCTCTGCATAACAAAATCGAAATTCAAATCGATCCCATCGGCGGCGATCCGGTTCGGCTTGATGGCGATGTCACTCTCGAGATCCAAACGGGTGATGATGCCATGGCGTGATTTGCCGTGGTGTCGTTGGCGGCATCGCCTCCTTTCTTCACTCTGACGCGCAATCATGGATACTCAATCAACGTGAACATCACGAACACATCGCCCGTGGCATTGGTGACGGGAGGCTCGAGTGGCTTAGGCCTCGTGATTGCGAGAACCTTTCTTGATGCGGGGTACCGTGTTGTGATCGCAGGACGCGACACATCTCGCCTTGATGCTGCGAAAGCGTCGCTTGGACATGCCCCCTACGCTGCCACTGCTTGCTGCGATGTGACGACACAACAGGGTGCAGAGCATGCGGTACAGACGGCGACTTCGCAGTTCAGCCGACTTGATGTGCTGGTCAATTGCGTCGGAACAAGCGATCGAGGACTCGCTGAAAACCTGACTCTCGAGCGGCTTGACGAACTGATCCAGCAAAATGTTCACACCGCCCTGCTCTGCTCCGTCGCCGCAATCCCCCAACTCGAAATTCGCGAAGGGGTGATCATCAACATCGGTTCGCTCGCCTCCAAAGTCGGCGCTCGTTACTTGGGCGGCTACGTTACTGCGAAACATGCACTGGCGGGCCTGACCCAGCAAATGCGACTTGAACTAAAACCACGTGGGATCCACGTGGGATTGGTCAACCCCGGCCCGATACGACGCGAGGATGCTGGGTCACGCTACCAATCACGCGTGGAGCAAGACAGCGACGTTCCCGCGGCGGCAGCCAAACCCGGAGGCGGAACCAAAATCAAAGGCTTGAATCCCGAGACGGTTGCCACGGCGGTGCTGCAATGTGTCCGTTATCGCCGGCCCGACATGGTGTTACCACGGTACTTGCGGTTGCTGATCGCGGTGGGACACATCTCGCCGCGACTGGGCGATTGGCTGCTGCTGAAATTCACGTCATCCAAAGCATGAAGCGGATTTCAAATCCAAGAACAACGATGTCGCGGATCGATCAAACCTTGGGTGACGACTGTTGCCGTTTTGCCCAAGCGGCCGCGCCCATCGCACCGGCATCATCACCAAGTGTTGCGGCGACCACGTCAAAGGTATCTTTATAAACGGGCATCACGTGTTCGCGAGCCGATTTCTTGACCGCTTTGACAATCAGATCTTCCATCGCTTCGACCAATCCGCCGCCCAGTACAATTTTGTCAGGCGACAAGATATGAACGACATTGGCAACTGCGATTCCAATACTACATGCCGCCTCTTCGACAAGTTTACGAACGATGTCATCCCCCTTGGCGATCGCATCAGCCAATGCCCCACTGCGAATCTCACTCAGATCCGTACCCGCGCTTTTAAGTAGGTTCGGAGCATCGCCGCGAAACGCCGCTTTTGCGGCTTCCGCTGCGATCGTCAACCGACTCGCCTCGGCTTCGAGTGTGCCGGGGGTCGCCGAGCCCGAGGCGCGTGTATCCGAAGAAATCCGAGTGTGCCCGATTTCCATACACGAGAAGTTGGCGCCTTGCAGAATCTTGTCTTCATAAACGCATCCGCCACCGACGCCGGTCCCAGGAAAGATCCCGACAACACAACGCGATTTTTTGGCGGCACCAAATTGGTACTCGCCATACACCCCCGCATCGACATCGTTCATGACGGTGACGCCACAACCAAATCGTTTTGTTAGAAACCCTGCGACATCGACATCGTCCCACCCCAGATTGGGCGTGGTCAAGATGCGGCCTTTGGCAAGGTCGATCGGGCCAGGACATCCGATCCCAATCCCAGCAATTTGCTCCTTTGTCAGCTCGTTTTCGCTGAGCAAGCGTTCGATCGTCGAGGCGATCCGTTCGATTCCGTTATCGGATCCTTCGCGACCACGTGTTTTTCGCCGCCGACGCCCAAGGGGATTCCATTTTTCGTCGTAGGCAATCGCCAACATTTTTGTACCGCCAAGATCGAAGCCAATCCAAATGTTGTTTTCAGACGATGTCATGGAGGTTTCTGTTAAACACGAGGATTCGAAATAAACACGAGGAATCGAAAATCGATCAGCGGAATGAAATCGACGCAGTATCTCAGTACAAAATAAGAGCGAAACTTACCCGCACAATCAACCCGCCTTCGGCCAGAGCGACGCCTGCTTCGACGCGTGGCAACGCAATGCTCCGATTGTTGCGAGAGCGATCAACATGATCCTTCAGCTAGCAACCCGCCCCTCCCCTTCTCGACAATCGCTTCGATTTTCCGCAAGCCGACGCGACACCTGGACGATCGGTTTGTAGAATTTGTGCGACTTCTTTCTTCTCTTGAGAGCTCTAATGAAATTTCGCTTCCCCGTTCTGATCATTGACGAAGACTTTCGCTCTGAAAACACCTCTGGACTCGGTATTCGCGCGCTTGCCGAGGCGATGGAGGGTGAGGGTGCCGAAGTAATCGGAGCGACCAGCTATGGCGACCTGTCGCAATTCGCCCAACAACAATCGCGTGCTTCGGCATTTATCCTGTCGATCGATGACGAAGAGTTTCTAACACCGGACACCGAAGAGTCAGCGATCGCCAATCTTCGCGCCTTCATTCAAGAGATCCGTTTTAAGAACAACGATATCCCGATCTTCCTGTACGGCGAGACACGAACGTCCAGCCACATTCCGAATGACATTCTGCGAGAGCTGCATGGTTTCATTCATATGTTCGAGGACACTCCCGAGTTTGTCGCTCGGCACATTCTTCGCGAGGCTCGATCCTATACCGATGGACTAGC
The DNA here is from genome assembly GCF_041583735.1 of Novipirellula sp. Classification (NCBI taxonomy): domain Bacteria; kingdom Pseudomonadati; phylum Planctomycetota; class Planctomycetia; order Pirellulales; family Pirellulaceae; genus Novipirellula; species Novipirellula sp. The sequence goes on along the minus strand of NZ_JBFHFD010000392.1, from coordinate 1,276 downwards.
GCCTCCGTTTTTTCGCGCCTTGGTCCATTACGCCAACGATGGATCGTATTCGTGGCATTGCCCCGGTCACTCCGGCGGCGTCGCCTTTCTAAAGAGTCCTGTGGGCCAAATGTTCCACCAATTTTTTGGCGAGAACATGCTTCGTGCGGACGTTTGTAACGCCGTCGAAGAATTGGGACAACTGCTCGACCATACCGGTCCGGTTGCCGCGTCGGAACACAATGCGGCCCGAATTTTCAACGCGGACCATTGTTTCTTTGTCACCAACGGCACGTCGACGTCCAACAAGATGGTTTGGCACTCAACCGTCGCCTCGGGTGACATCGTGGTCGTCGACCGTAATTGCCACAAATCGATTTTGCACGCGATCATCATGACCGGCGCAGTGCCCGTCTTCTTAACCCCCACTCGCAACAACCTCGGATTGATCGGTCCGATTGCGTTGGATGAATTCCGACCGGAAAACATCCAAAAGAAGATCAACGCAAACCCGTTTGCTCGTGAAGCTCAAGCCAAGCACCCCGATCGCAAGCCCCGCATATTGACGATTACGCAAAGCACATACGACGGCGTGGTCTACAACGTCGAAATGCTAAAAGAGTTGCTGGATGGCCAAATCGACACATTGCACTTTGACGAAGCCTGGCTGCCACATGCCGCGTTTCATGATTTCTATCACAACATGCATGCGTTGGGACGCGATCGCCCCCGATGCAAGGAAGCGATGGTCTTTGCCACCCACTCGACTCACAAGTTGTTAGCGGGTATCTCGCAAGCGTCTCAAATTTTGGTCAAGGAATCGGAGACACAGAAGCTCGACCGACACATCTTCAACGAAGCCTATTTGATGCATTCGTCAACATCGCCTCAGTACGCGATCATCGCGTCATGCGACGTCGCTGCTGCGATGATGGAACCGCCTGGCGGGACTGCGTTGGTCGAAGAATCGATTGCCGAAGCGCTGAATTTCCGCCGTGCGATGCGGAAGGTCGACGCCGAGTGGGGCGATGATTGGTGGTTCCAAGTTTGGGGGCCGGACGAGATTGTCGACGATGGCATCGGCACGCAAGAGGACTGGATCTTGCATCCCGACGACAACTGGCACGGCTTCGGAAACCTTGCCGCCGGTTTCAATATGCTCGACCCGATCAAGGCGACCGTCGTCACACCGGGGCTAAGCGTCAATGGCGAGTTTGCCGAATCGGGTATCCCCGCTTCGATCGTGACACGCTACTTGGCCGAACACGGCGTCGTTGTCGAGAAAACCGGACTCTAT
>NZ_JBFHFD010000391.1:0-8203 GCF_041583735.1 Novipirellula sp. | reverse complement strand
TCCGCCAAAACCGATTCGAATCGCCAATGTTTCGGGGGATCCCAACCTTGATTGGTGTTGGATCCGCGACCTGATCGACCGCGACTTTGTCGTTGGCGAACGGCCGTTGCAATGGTCCAGTTTTTCGCTTTCGGCAAAGCAGCAATTTTCGAATCCAAGAGCGGTCACGCTGGCACATCGATTTCCTGGTCTCGCTCGCTGCGCGGGCACAGCAGCGTTCACGGCTGCGGCTCGACAAACCCCGTTTGATCTGATTGTTTCGCATGGGCCGTGGGTCACTTCGTGGGTCGAATACGCGATGCGTGTCCGTCGCATGAACCGGACCGCCAGACATTTGGGTTTTTCGTTTAACTTCACGGATCTACCTACCGGGCTGCGTTATCAACTGATGGCTCGCAGTTTCAGACACGTTGATTTGTTGACCGTCTTTACCGATGCCGAATTGGAGATCTACCAACAATATTTCAGGCTCGATCGGCGGACGTTACTGCGCGCCCCGTGGGGTGTTGCTGCCCCGCTGAGTTCGCCTCCGCCGCGTTTGATCGAAGGCGAATATTTCGCGGCTTTGGGGGGCGAGGCTCGTGATTACGAAACGTTGTGCGAGGCGGCGCGGCGTTGTCCCGATACAAAATTTGTCGTGATTGCACGCCCCAAGAATTTCCAGAATCTCGATCCTCCGGCGAATTTGTCGGTGCATTTCGATCTGCCATACGCCGAGGCCTGGGGAATTCTCTGGCACGCCGTCGCGTCGATCATCTCGCTTCGCAGTCGCGATACCCCTTGTGGGCTGGTCACGTTGATTGGAACGATGCATCTAGGCAAAGCTCAAATTGTGACCCATGCGGTAGGTGTTGCGGAATACCTGCGGGACGGAGAGTCGGGAATTCTGGTGGCACCGCGAGATCCGCAAGCGATGGCCGCGGCGATTTGCCGGCTGCGGGATAACCCCGAATTGCGATGTCGGCTGGCGGATCAGGCTCGCATCCAAGCCACCGCAAATTACCACGAGGCGGCGACCGTCGATTTTTTCAAAGATCGGTTGCAGGGATGGTTCGGCAAGCTGGACTGAGCGGATGCCGTCGGCGTGACCGCGGAACGTCGCTGCCAGAAGTGTTTGGCTGGTTTGCAGTCGATCCTGCACCCGGGGGGGGAGGGCGATGCTGAACGCGTCCGTCGCGTTCAGGTGGCAAAAATGCAGCGCTCTCGCCTTGACGTGGATTGCACGCTAAAATCCCACACTTCGAACTTAAATCGACAAAACCTACCCATTAACTGATTGCTGGAGTACCCCCGAATGCCATCTGGTATTGAACGCGTCCGAGAGATCCGTCGACTTCGTAAACGTCGTAAAAAGACCCGTAACTTGCTCGACCGAGCCAAGAAGGGAACGATGGAAAAAGCGGAAGTGATTCGCAAACTTCGTCTGCTCACTCCTGGCGCCGACGTTATTATCGAGCGTGAAGGCCTGAAGGGCTAAACCGTTCCCGTTTGGAACGAGATCGATTTTTTTTTCTTTCCCCTTTGCCACCGCCACGTCAGCTGGCAAAGGGCTCGGCACCTGCGGGGATATTCCTCTGCGAATATTCCCCTGCGTTTATCGCGCGCCGTAGCGAAACTCGCCAAGAGTTTCGTGCACTCCCCGTCTTCGTGCACCCCGTCTCGGATGACGACATCCCGTTACAGTGTCCTCGAATAGCGTGGATTTAACGGGAAGGGGAGCAATTCGAGTCTGCGTGTTTTCGCTTCGGTCCCGCTTGCCCGGACGAAGTAGGCAACGGAACGCTACCAATCCGATGTTCTCACCAACGCAGCAATGCGGTTCCCCACGCCAATCCGGCGCCAAAGCCGCATAGTAGAACTAATTCGCCGCGTTGGATTCGGCCCGCTTGCACCGCTTCATCAAGCGCCAACGGGATACTGGCGGCTGACGTATTTCCGTAGCGATCGAGATTGACGAACACGTCTTTGGGGGCGATGTCCAAATCGGCGACGGCCGAGTCGATGATCCGTTGGTTGGCTTGGTGCAGAACGACAAGCGACAATTGGTCCGACGTCACACCGGCGTGCTGCAGCACTTGTTTTGCACTTTCGTCAAACACGCGAACGGCCCACTTGAACACGCCTCGGCCGTCCATTGTCATGTATTGCGCTCCCTCGGCGAACGCCTCCGGGGTTAAGGCACGCCGGGTGCCTCCGGCTGGAATGCACAGCATCGCACCGCCACATCCTTCGCTGCCGAGTTGGTACGACAGCAGTCCTTGTTCGTGCAGTCGGTGAGCCGAATCGGCCTCTTCCGATGCGTCGCTTGTTTCGACCGGGGTCATAATCACCGCACCGGCCCCATCCCCGAATAAGGGATAGGTTTTCACATCTTCGGGGTTCACCGTACGGCTCATCATGTCGGCGCCCACGACCAAAACACGGCGGCTATTGCCCATCCCAATGAATTGAGCCGCAGTGATCATGGCGTACGTAAATCCCGCACACGCTGCGTTAACATCCATGGCTGGAGCGACCGAACCAAGCATGCGTTGCAATTGACACGCGGTTGATGGAGTGGGGTAATCGGGGGTCATCGTGGCGACGATGATCAGATCAATCTCGCTCGCGTCCATGTTCGCGGCACTCAAACAGCGAAGGGCTGCTTGGTAACACATGTCGCTGGTGGCTTGATCCTCCGCCGCACGACGACGTTCGCGGATTCCGGTGCGCCGCACGATCCATTCGCTATCGCATCCCAAAGCCGCAAGATCCTCGTTGGTGACGATTTGCTCGGGGACGTAGGAACCCGTCGCTGCGACACGGACGCCCGCCACTTTTCCCATCCGGCCCCGATAATTCCGTTCCGTTTTTGGGGTTGGCCCGGCCGCTGGCTTGGATGCACATCGAGCGTCAGCGCACGGCGTTTCCGCATCCGCCATGTTGGTGGGTTTCGAGGATTCACAGGTGGCTTGGTTTTCGTTCGCAGAACGATCGGGCGAGTTCGACTGGGTCATTGCAGCTTGATAAGAGTGAGGAAGCTCGCAAAATGGAGAGCGATGAGGTTAAAATAGAGAGTCAGGTGCTCGCAGGGCGATACCAATCGCTTGCTCCAAAGAGGCGGACCAAATATAGCTTTTTGTGCCCCATCGCGTTAGACGTGCACCCATTTGCAGAATGTCGGCGAATTATCGTTAGGGGCCACTTTGGGGGTGAGTCTCGTCTCGTCATCGAGGATCACAAGTAAATTGCCGCAAATTCTGGCTCGCAACGTCAACGCTTCAAATTCAAGATCGGGGCGTACCACCATCAGGACGCGGAGGCGAATTGCGGTCCTGGTAGGGATCGCCGTCGTAGCGGTCGCAGCTGCGATTACTGTCTGCAGCGGTTTTGCGAATCATTCGCGAAAACAAATCTTTCGAGTCAGCGGTTTTTCGATGGCGCCGACGCTCTATGGTGATTACCAGATCATGAGTTGTCCCCAGTGCAGGACGCGGACAAAAGTGGTCGCACAGTCGGCTGCGGCATGGGCCGCGTCGGCTCGCACGGCTGAGTGCTGGCACTGTGGAGCAAAATTCCCGTGCGACAGCAATGCGATCGATCCCCGAGTGATCGAAGGAGACTTGGTCGAAGTCACCGCAATCCAGCCCACTGCCATTCAGACTGCTGAGATCCAAACTGCTGAGATCCATCCTAAGGGCGGCAACCAGCTTCGGATTGGTGACATCGTTGCCGTCCAGGTGGAGGGCCGCATACGAGTCAAGCGGATACTTGGTTTGCCAGGTGATGTGATCTCGGTCCAACAGCGACGTTTGCAGGTCAACGGCAAGCGACTCGAAATGATTCTGGCCGAGGCTGGGGGGACTCGCGATGCGGCCTTCATCGATGTGGATATCGATCAACATCGATCGGAATCACGCTGGGTTCGTGCCAGCGAGCCACGTGATTCTGATTGGCTGGTTTATCATCACCAATCGGTCTACGAACATTTGCGTCCGAGCGAAATCTACGACGACTACCCATGCAACGTCGACGTGATTCGGCCGCTCGAACCCGTCGATCAATTGGCCGTGACGCTCTCGCTTGCCGCCGCCGCAAGAGTTGATGTCGCATTTTTTTCCAACGCGGGGACTCGTCTTGCAACACGGCACCTCGTTGCAAACGAATCGCTGACGATCTCGGTGGGGCACGCCGAGTTAGCGGATTCGATTTCACTAACTCCGCAAACGCCGATTGCGATACGTGTTCGCGACGAGCAGGGCCAAGACGAGCAGGGCCAACGCGTGACGTTGAACGATTTGTGCGTTCGCAGATCGGTTGAATATCGCTTGCGGCGTCGTGATTCCGAAGCCATGTATCCGTTGACGTTGAAACAGGACGAGTGTTTCATCGTCGGCGATAACGTTCCTATTTCGGTGGACTCTCGCGAGTTTGGACCGCTGTCGATGGACCATATCGTCGGATTCGCACGCCGTTTGACGCCGCAGTGATGCGGTCATTGCCATCGACTCTGGTACTCAACCGGTGCCATTTTTTTTTACACAGCGACGTTAGCCTCGAACACAATCAGTGTCTGATCGAATCGGCTTTGAGACCACTTGGCACAGAAGCTGCAACGAGAACGGGGGGCACCGGCAATCGGTGCCAATTTGACGGACCCGGGGGCGCGGGTGTTCCTTGGCCCGCAAGTTCCTTGGATGAGCTCTGTTTTTGGTGGAAAAGACGCACCTACCGCCTGATAGGTTGAAAATATGTTTGTTCGGCTGCTTGCTGCTTTTATTATTATCCCGCTGGTAGAGCTCTATTTGTTGCTGCAATTGGCAGACGCGACCAGCGGATTGACGGCGTTTGCAGTCGTCATTGCAACCGGAGTGCTCGGATCGTTCCTGGCGCGTCGCGAAGGTGCTAACGCATGGTTTCGTTTCCAAAAAGCTCTTGCCGAAGGTCGGATGCCGAGTCGCGAAATTCAAGATGGATTGATGATTGTGTTCGCCGCTGCGATGTTGCTAACCCCAGGTTTGTTGACCGATGCGTTGGGATTCATTTTGTTGGTCCCCGCTGGCCGAGCCTTGGTTCGTCGCTATGTGCTGAGCCGCTATATCGGTTCGGTGCATGTTCACGTCGCAGGGCAACAGCCCGCTGGAGGGTTTTCGCCGGACGATCCCGATATCGATTCGCCGGTCTACACCACACGCAAACCGAGTTCAACCAAGACGATCGATGCGACCTCGTATCACAAGACCCATGAATAAGTGATTCGGAGAAACATGCAGCAGCCGATCATTGGATACCACCGCGACGACGAAGAGCACTGGGTGGCGGAGCTCGAATGTGGACACAATCAACATGTGCGTCATGATCCGCCCTGGATGAATCGCCCGTGGGTAACCACCGCCGCAGGCCGCAAGTCTCGGTTGGGAGTGATGTTGGAATGCAAAAAGTGTGACGAGGGGGCGGCCCGCGACAACCCCTAGGCGAGATCGAGGACTTCTCGCGGAGCGGTGCCAGCCCAATGCCGTTTACGTTGGCACCAAACGGGTGGCGTTTGTAGCAGTGCGGCGCGAGCCGCTCGGTCTTATTCGAACGTTTTACTCGCCGCAACCGGACGGCTCGCGCCGTGCCGTTACTCAATGCTATTTCGTTTGGCAATGCGCGATCGGCCAGATGAGGATGCGGCGTTACCGCGACGCGAAGGGGGGCACAGCGAACATCAGTGGTTGCCGCCATGGGCCCTCGCTAGCCGATCCAACGGGCGGATGGTCCAATGAGGGCTCGATTCCTCTGCCTCGTTCCTTTTAAACATCCGATACGTCGATGGTTCACGATCCCACGGTGCTCGCCAGCGTCCAGTCCATCCATGAGGCCGAAACGCGAATTCGCAGTAATGTGCGTCATACCCCGCTGTTGCCGAGTGCTCGCTTGTCGCTTGCGTTTGACGCGAATGTCTTACTGAAACGCGAAGATTTGCAGGACGTTCGCAGCTACAAAATTCGTGGCGCGTATAACCGGATGACCCAATTGACGCCCGCACAACGCGACGCCGGTGTCGTCTGTGCCTCGGCCGGCAACCATGCGCAAGGGTTTGCCTATGCCTGTAACGCAATGCAGATCCACGGCCGCATCTACATGCCCGCAGTGACGCCAAAGCAGAAAGTCGACAAAGTTCGCATGTTTGGCAAGCAGCATGTTGATGTGTTTTTAGTGGGCGACACGTTTGATGATGCGGCGGCGGAAGCTCACAAGGCCACGGCCGAAGGTTTGACCTACGTGCCGCCGTTTGATGATCCCGCGATCGTGGCAGGCCAAGGCACGGTGGGGCTCGAGATTCTCGAGGACTACACAGATCCGATCGACTATGTCTTGGTCGCCGTGGGCGGTGGCGGTTTGATCTCGGGCCTGGGGAGTTACTTTCACCACAAGTCACCGGCGACCAAGATCATTGGGGTTGAACCGTCGGGAGCGCCAGCGATGTACGAAAGTTTGCGTCAGGGAAAAGTCGTCACGCTCGAAAAAATTGACAACTTCGTCGATGGTGCCGCCGTCAAACGAGTTGGCGATTTGAATTTCGCAATCGCTGGCCAAGTCGTCGACCGAATGCTGCTTGTCCCCGAAGGCAAAGTGTGTAGCGAGATGTTGCGTCTGTACAACGACGAAGGCTTGGTCGTCGAACCAGCCGGGGCACTTGCCATTGCGGCGCTCGAGCAGATGAAGGACGAGATCCAAGGCAAGACCGTTGTTTGCGTCGTTAGCGGAAGCAACAACGACATCAACCGCACCGAAGAGATTCGTGACCGCGCGTTATTGTACGAAGGGCTTCAGCATTACTTTATCATCAAGTTTCCTCAGCGCGCCGGTGCGCTGCGAGACTTTCTCAACAACGTGCTCGGTCCCACCGACGACATCACGCACTTCGAATACACCAAGAAACACAATCGCGAAACCGGCCCTGCGCTGGTCGGATTGCAGATCGCCAAAGCCGATGACTACGCCGGACTGATCGAGCGTATGAACGCCAGCCACATTGAATACCAAGTCGTCAACGAGCAGCGAATGCTGTTTGAACTGCTGGTCTAAATGTGGGATAGGCTTCGAGCCTGCCATCCAGCAGTCGCATCACATCTGTGAATTTTTCGCGTCGCAGAATTCGTCAAGACTTTCGTGCGATTGGCGGATGTCCCCCGAAACTCACGCACAAGTTTCGCTACGAAAACATTCACACTACCAACTCGGCTGGACTGTTGCGATTCTTCCACAGATACAAAATTCGCATCGACGTAGCAGGATGGATCCCATCCCCTTCGCCCAAAATGCGAAACAGTGATTTTTCGGGTGACGCTAAGATTAATTGCACCAAGCCTTCGACCTGGCGTTGATTAAGGCGAATCTCGCTGGGGTCATCCAAGATCGATTCCCATTCCAGTCGGTCGATGTTGTTAATCCGTTTGGCTTGCTGCTCGAGTTGTTCTTTCAAATCGTCGCCGTCATCGTCGCTTTCCCAGACGTATTTGATGAATCCCGATAACGAAGCGCTGCGATTCGCCTGGCTGCGTTGTTTCAGTTCACGCGTGACCGATTCAAACAATTCGGGTTCGGCGGCGTGACCGTAGGGGATCGCCTTTTCAACCGCTGCCGCCATGTCGCTTGGCGTTAGTAGTTCGTTGCCAGCGTTGAGTGCCATGACTTCCAATTGAATCAAAAATCGCATTTCCGCATCCAAACCGACTTTCAACAAACCGCTGATCGATGCTTCAATTCCATTGACCTGCGAACCCAGGTCATCGCACAGATACTCAATCGCTCGGCCGTGTTTGATTCGGCCGATGCCGCTAACAAACCAGAATGCCGAACTGATGACCGAGACAATGATAAAGCCGAGATAGCCGACGGTGTGTGTCCACTGGACCGCAAAAATACCCACCAATGCACCAAGGACCAACGTCAGCAGTCGAAACCGCTCACCTGCTAAGTTGAAACGGTAGTAATGCCCCAATTCGTGCCCCATCACCGCCTGGACTTCGTCGCCCCGCAGTTTGTGCAAGACTTGGCGATGGAGATAGATGCCATTGAGTCCACCGAAAATGCGACCTAAACGTATCGCCCCGGCGCTAAGCGATTTGTCGCTGGTGACGTAAACCGGCAACCGCTCGTCGGGCAGTTTTAGTCGCTGCAGTGTTTCGCGATAGAGCGTTTGCAGTTTGTATTTGTCAAGTTCGCCGAAACGCGT
>NZ_JBFHFD010000390.1:0-8231 GCF_041583735.1 Novipirellula sp. | reverse complement strand
TCCGCGACGTTTCATCGAGACCACGTCAAGCGGCGACAGCGGGCCTAGGTATTGTGGTTCCGCTTGCCAATCGGGCCGACTTCGATAGACCGTTGGCGGCGGAGCGGTTTCCATGCTGGAGCGCCCCAAATAGGCCGATGAAGACGGATACGGCGATGAGGACGGGTACGGCGACGTCGGTCGGTATTGCGGATAGCCGGAATGTGGATAGGCAGACTGTGGGTACGCGGGCTGCGTGTATCCAGGGTACGAATGAACGTGCTGAGGCGGAGCCGAGTGATAGATTCGGTTGTGTTCGATGCGAGCATCCTTGTCGTTACCGATCGTTCCACCAGCGATCGCGCCGACGGCACCCCCGATCAAGGCTCCCGTCGTCTCGTTGTTTCCTTTGTCACCAATCGCAGCACCAATCGCGGCGCCGGCGAGCCCGCCTAGGATGACGCCGCGACGCCGATGCGTATGGTCCTGTGCGCTGGAAATATTCAGCGTCGAGGCAACCAGGATGATCGCGATCAAACTTTGCTTGTACATGGCACGTTACTTGGGTGAAAAAGGAGAGACCGACGATGCGTGGTGTTATTGATCTTCGTTGGGCTGAGTCACAAATCGCGTTGCGGTGTCTGCTTTCGCCGGAGTTGCTTTCTGGGTGACTTGGACCTCACGCACCAGAATGCTTGGTCCGTAGGTCTTTTCGAGTTGTTCGTCACTCATGCTGAGCGGATTTTCGGTGGTCGAACGTGGTGAATTCGCAGGCTGGGCGGGTCGCGAAGGGGTCGACGAACGGAACAATTGGAAGGGGCTACGTGCGGAAACGGAGGTGTTCGCAGCGACAACAACAAACAGGAAAGCAGCAATACGTTTCATGGCAGAATGCTCGTTAGGTGGGATATTGGAACGGCTTTGCGTTGACCAATCACCACCGCCCCCGCGCTGACGATTCTCTGCAAAGCTTTGTTACGAAAGTTTTGCACACGATGAAAGAATTGCCGATAAAATAACGTCGGCCAGCCCACATGTGGGGATGCATCTCGGCAACGCGTGCCGGATATGACGATTGTGCAACGAGGGGGCGAGTTGCAATCGCAATAAGACGCCCTCCGCGATTGGCGTGGGACGTCAATCTTTTGACTGAAAACTTTTGCGTAGTGGACGTGGCTACACGTCCTGCAAGCGGGATCTTTCGCAAGATCCATTACTCTCAGTAATAAAACAGCACGGTCTGACGTTGGGAGAGACAAAGCACGTCGTCCCGTACGCTGCTTAGACCGCTTGGCGGTTGCGACGCAATTGGCCACAGGCGGCATCAATCTCGCTGCCTTTGCGTTGCCGGAACATCACGTTGACACCGCCGGAAACCAAGATGTCTTTGAAGTCGGCAATCGCTTTGCTGCTCGGTGTCACGTACGGCAATCCGGCCACCGGATTGTACGGAATCACGTTTAGCATCACGTTACGTCGGCGAAGAATCCCCAACAGTTGATGAGCACAATCATCCGAATCGTTCAGACCACCGAGCAAGACATACTCGAACGTCAAACGACGCCCGTTGGCCTCAAAATAGCGATCCGCCGCATCGAGTACCGCTTTGATACCGATTCGCTTGTTGACAGGAACCAGCTGAGTTCGCAGCTCGTTATTGGGCGCATGCAGCGAGACCGCCAAGTTGTAGGGGACGCCATGTTTGGACAATCGATCGATCGCCGGGGGAAGTCCCACGGTGCTGATCGTGATTCGCCGAGGACTGATCCCCAGTCCCTCGGGGCTGCGTGCTTCGTCGAGTGCTGGCAACACCCGATCCAGATTGGCGAGTGGTTCTCCCATCCCCATCATCACAATGTGGCTGAGCCTTTCGTCCGGGTCCAAACGCGACTGCAGACGCAGCATCTGTTCCAGAATCTCGCCTCGCGTCAGATTGCGGTCGACGCCATCGAGTCCGCTGGCGCAAAACACGCATCCCATCGCACAACCGACTTGGCTGCTGACACAAATGCTGCGGCGAATGCCATCACGAAGCAACACACATTCGACTTCGCCCCCGTCAAACAGACGAACCAGCAATTTATCGGTGCCATCGGACGAGCAAACCGCTTCGACCTCGCTGGCGCGGAAGATCACGAAATGCTGCTCGAGCTGCTCGCGTAGCTTTTTCGGTAGATCGGTCATCTCGGCGAACGTGGACGCCCGACGCTGGTAGATCCAATTCCAGATCTGTTTGGCTCGGAATCCCTGCTGGCCTTGTTCGACGAGCCAAGTCCGTAGTTGATCGACATCGAGATCCAGCAGATGGATGCGTTGTCCGGCGGCATCGCCGGAATCTTGGGCCGCGGTGCCGGGAATTGCAGAGGACGGAATAACGGGAAGATCCAACGGTGGGTACCAGCAGTAAGTAAAGGGGAAGCAGCAGTGATGGATTGAGTTCAGCGAGCATGCGCTCGCGGTCTATTCTAACGCAAGGATTCTCTGTGCAGAGGGCAAACTGGAAAGGAGTCTTCTGCCAATCGCTCGCCAATATTGATAAATTGCGGCGACCGGCAATCCAATGCCATCGACTTTGATCGCGTTTGCGGCACGTGCCGCCCTGTTGCAGCGAGTAAAACGGTCCAATCAGACCGGTCGGCTCGCGCCGCACCGCTACCTAAGCCACTCATTTAGTGCCAAACGAGATGGCATTGACTCAACACCCCACCCGAGAGAACCCCATGGATGCAGACAAAACACTGGCCCGATTCCTCGAATTAGCCGCAATTCCCGGACTCAGCGGCGACGAACAGGCCGTCGCAGAGTATCTGGTCCGCGTTTTTAAAGAGGCGGGGGTTCCCGATTCGCAAATCCAGTTCGATGCCGCCGAAACGCGAACGAATCTGAAGGGAAATTGTGGCAATCTGATTGTCACCCTGCCCGGCAACGGCAAGGGGGCGGAAAGTCGCAGCGGGCAAGAAAGTGGCAGTGGGCCGCGAACGATGTTGTCGGCGCACATGGATACCGTTCCGATTTGTGTCGGCAGCCAGCCGGTGGTCGATGGTGACCAAGTGCGAAGCAGCGCGGCAACGGGGTTGGGGGCAGACGATCGCAGCGGGTGTGCTGCGATTTTGACCGCGGCACTCGAGCGATTGAAGCTGGGGGACGAAAAATTCCCCCCGGCGGTGATCGGCTTCTTTGTACAAGAAGAAATCGGATTGCATGGCGCTCGCAATCTGGACGTATCGCTCGTCGGCAACGTCGACCGAGCGTTTAACTTCGATGGCGGAGCCCCCGAGAAAGTCACCATCGGAGCTGTCGGTGGCGAACGAATCACCATTAAAGTGTTCGGAACGCCGGCTCACGCGGGAGTCGCGCCTCAACAAGGCGCCAGCGCGATTGTGATGGCATCCAAAGCGATTGCCGACTTGGATCAACGAGGATGGCTCGGCAAGATCGAAAAAGACGGCCGCAGCGGGACCGCGAATGTCGGCGTCATCCAAGGTGGCGATGCGACCAATGTGGTCACCCCGCTAGTGACCCTGCGTGCCGAAGCAAGAAGCCACGACGCCGAGATGCGGACACGAATCGTTGCCGAGATTCGTCAAGCATTCCAAGCCGCCGCCGAAAGTGTCAGTACCGAATCGGGAGTTTGTGGAAAAATCGAATTCCAGACTCAGGTCGATTACGAGGCATTCCGGTTGGGCGAAGATCACCCGTCGATCCAGGCAGCCAACGACGCGATTTCCAAGGTGGGACGGACACCCTACTGCGATGTCGCCAACGGCGGACTTGATGCCAATTGGCTGTATCGTCACGGAGTGGAAGCGGTCACGCTCGGTTGCGGCCAGCGAAACATTCATACAATTGATGAACGTCTCGAAATCGCCGACTACCTCGACGCCTGTCGTATCGCGACATGGCTGATTACCGAAGGAGCCGAAAGTGCAGGATGATGACGAACTGTGCTTGTGCTTTCACGTCACACGCCGCAAGGTCGTGCAGTTCATTCGTGTTCAGAAACCGAAGCGGGCGAGCCAGCTTTCGGAGTGTTTTGGCGCGGGCACGGGATGCGGTTGGTGCCGGCCATTTTTGCGCAAATTGATGGACGAAGCCAATCCAGAAGCGGTGAACTTGCCCGCCCCCGAAGATTACTCGCAGCAGCGTGCCGAGTACCGCAAGCACAAGTCGAGCTAGATTGCGAGTGTGTTCGTCATCGCTTCTTTTCGAGGTAGTGGAACTTACAGCAGAGTTTCGATCCACACCGTGAATCGTGGAAAGTCTGGACGACTTCCGCTACGTTCGAGGCCGCCCATGCTTAGCGGTCACAAAGCACGAGGGCAAAAATAAAACCCGGCCGCCTTTTTCAAGGCGACCGGGTCTTTTTCAATCTGCGATTCGCTTACACGATTCGTTGCTCGTTTACACGAAGCTTAGAATGTGAAGATCGAGTCAACGCCGAAGGTCCATTGCTCGTCGTCATTGTTCTCAAGAATTCCCGTAGGATTTCCTTCGACCCAGTCGTAACGAATTTCAGGACGAACGGTGACGTTGGCGTGTGGCTTGTAGTTCACACCGGCGGTCAACGCGTAGACGTCGACGTCGTTGCCAGCCAGGACGCCCGACTTCGCATCGTACCATTCGAAACGCGTTCCGTACGACCAGCAATCGTTGATCGTGTAGATCAAGTATTGGTTGATGTCGAACGTTTCGCGAGCGGTTGCTCCGGCACGATCTTCGGTGTCAAGCACGTCGCTTTGGAAGATGTACTGAAGCTTGTCCGACAGAGCCAAATCGGCAACGATCGAGTGCATGTAGCCCTGCTCGTATGCGTTTTGGTTGTTGGCAAAAACGCCTCCGACGGTAGCGTAAGTGACGGTCAAGTCATCGGTCAAACCAACCGACAATCCGCCGAGGAACGCGTCGCCGTTGTCTTCGAAACCGCTATCCCAACCCATCACGTATCCACCGTAGGCGGTGACGTTGTCGTTCACGTTGTAGGTTGCCAAAGCACCGGTGTGCGTAAATGGCTCGCTGTTGTACATCGTGTAAGCGTGGCTGTAGAAGAAGTTGCCAGTCGCTTGAACCACTTCCCAACCGATGATGGTGTAGAAGTGACCGACTTTCACGGACAAGTCGCCGTAACCAGCTTCCATGTACAACTGAGGCATCGCGTGACCGTAATCCGGTCCGTTATCCCAGCCGTTGTCCCAGTGATCGTTGTCGATCCCGAACGCTTGCGTGTCTTGCGAATCGGTACCGTATAGATAGTCGATGCGACCACCGATATCGAAACCGTTGGATGTGTCGATTGCCTTTTCGGCGTACAACCAAGCTTGGTGCAGTTGCAATTCGTCGGGTCGGCTGTTGAACAACGGCAATGCGTCGCTGTGATAGCCCATTTGAATCCAACCGCCAGCGGACCAACCGTTGTGCTCGCCGAACAGCGTCCAAGGGTCGCCCAGGCAGCAATCGCCACCGGTCAAGATGCTGCCGACGCCGCATCCCGAGCCCGATCCACATCCGCAGCCAGCCGAGTCGCAGCCACCGTCGCATCCGCCATCACAGATGCCGGTGTCACACGTGGGAGCTACAGGCTCGCAACCGCAAACGGGTTCGCCGCAATCGCAGCCTTTTTGGGCACAGTGCGAAACCAAGTTGATTTCGTTTGCACGGATATCTGAATTGATTCCGGCATTAACGCCACAGGCCATCATGGCCAGCATCGCTAGTTTGCTAATTCTCATAATCGCTCTCTACTCCCCATCATCCGTAAAGGGTGACTGTATCTTCTGCTTTAATTACAACCACGTGAATTTTCCTAACGACAACAAACCGTCAGGGAAAACGCAGGTCTACGCCCGCATTAGGTAGAACGAATTCGAAATTTCCGCCTGAAGAAAACTGCGAGAGCTCACTTCAAATTGCGATCGACACTCCTACGTCCACGCTAAGTCTTCACAGCAGATATCGGAGTCCAGCCGGGAATCGCACGCACGAATGTGACGATTCCGACGACCTATGCCCAAGTCAGGTTCCACAAGTACATCTTGTAGGAATCTTGCCATCTGGACCTGTAAATCTATCTGGTCAAACTTAACCGGTCGAAACGGTCGGTCGGTCTACAATCATTTCATCGACTGTAGCAATTTTGATGACTGAACGTTTTCTATCGATGAATCTAAACATTCGATATCAGTGCCGTTACAAATTAACATTTGCCCGTTTCGCCGCCGAAAACACGCTACTTGGCTAATGCTCCATCCCCCCGGCGGGACGACACAATTAGGTCGGATCTATACGAAACGATGCTCATCGGGCAGAATCGTTGCTTTCCTTTCCGACGTCTGCAGCGTCCGATTCTCTCCTTCGACAAGCAAGTGATTCACCGATGGCGTTTTGGCGATCCAAAAACACCGCTTCTGACGACGATTCCACCACGGCCCCAGCGAAAGCCTCCACACAGGGGCCGACAGCCGAGGTTGCCAAGAAATCAGGCGGTGGGCTGCTCTCAAAAATGCGTGCCGGGTTACAAAAAACGCGTCGGACGCTGAACACCGACATCCGTGACCTATTCAAGAGCGAAGGCCGGCTCGTTGACGACGCGTTGCTTAGCGAATTGTTTGCCAAACTGATCCGCACCGACATGGGAATTGGCCCTGCGGAAACGATTCGGGATGATGTCGCGACCCGCTTGCGAGGGCGAGTGGTGCAGTTTGAAGAGGTTGTGCAAACGATCACCGACCAAACCCGCAGCATGCTGCAGCAAGAATCGACCTCGCTGAATCTCGCCGACGCGCCCCCCACCGTGATCCTAGTCGTCGGGGTCAACGGCAGCGGAAAAACCACCTCGATCGGCAAACTGGCCAATCATTTACATCAATCGGGCAAAAAGGTCGTGCTTGGGGCAGGCGATACGTTTCGTGCCGCGGCGGTGGAACAATTGACCGTCTGGGCGGGGCGAATCGGATGCGACATCGTTACCGGCAAACCCGAGGCGGATCCGGCCAGCGTCGCGTTTCAAACGGTCCAACAAGCAATCGACACCGGCGCCGATATCGCAATCATCGATACCGCTGGCCGATTGCAGACGCAAACCAACTTGATGCAGCAACTCGAGAAGATTCGCCGCGTGGTGGAAAAGAAAATCGAAGGGGCGCCCCACGAGGTGCTGCTCGTGCTCGATTCCACCGCGGGTCAAAACGCAATCAGCCAGGCACGTGGATTCAGTGAAGCCGCCAAGTGCACCGGCATTATCCTGGCGAAACTTGATGGTTCGGCCAAAGGTGGCGTCGTGTTACCGATTCGCGAACAGTTTCAATTGCCTGTGAAATTTGTCGGTCTGGGCGAAGGCATTGAGGATATTGCCCCCTTTGACCCCGCCTCGTTCGCCACCGCATTGTTCTCGGAGTAAGCCGATGTTGCATTTACAATCCGAATCCGCAGCTCGCTGGCTTGAGCAAGTCGATCAAAATCTTGACGAAATCTTGATCGATCACGCCCATTGCGAACGCAAAGCAGCGTCCACGGCAATGAACTTTATCAATGCTTACGCTGAAAATCGCGATCTCTGCCGCGAGATGAAGCGAATTGTCGAAGAGGAACTCGAACACTTTGAAATGGTGTTGGATATCCTCGAAAAACGAGGGGTCGCGTTCCGCCGACTGACGCCGGGACCGTACGGCAAAGATCTGAACGAACTCGTTCGATCCCAAGAACCCGATCGCGCCGTTGACCGGTTGCTTGTCGCATCGTTGATCGAAGCTCGCAGCTGCGAGCGTTTCAGTCTGCTTGCCGAGCACGTTCGTCTGCGCGAGCCTGAGTTGGCCGATTTCTACGCGGGACTGTTTGAGAGCGAAGCAAGACATCACACCACCTACGTGCGACTGGCTGAATACTTTGCCCCGCGGGAAACGGTTCGCGAACGACTGAACCAACTGTCCGCTTGCGAAGCGGAGATCATCGCCGCAGGTTCTCCGCTGCCACGGATGCATAGCTAGCAGCGTGTTTCACGCGGCAGCGCCATGGGGTGCGAGATTTCGTGCTTTTTTTCGAAGCTGCGTCATGATCGTGGAGCACGAACGGAAAATAACTGTCGTATTTCGACGTAGCTGCCATCGCCAGACGGCGGAAATCCACGCTCTGGCGAGTCCTCATTCCGCTTCGCGGCACCCTAAATAATGAAAACGGCGGTTAGTGTATAATTTACGATGGCTGACGTGTGAGTTGGGTCGCAGATCGTGCTCCACTGGCGTCTAGAGCCCGTTGGCGAG
>NZ_JBFHFD010000389.1:0-8252 GCF_041583735.1 Novipirellula sp. | reverse complement strand
TTTGACTCTAGCGAGCCTAACTTGCTGGTGACAAGCGACATCGAAGGACCGACCAAGTGCGAGCCTTGCGGATCCAACTTGGCGACTGCGGGAAGCCCTTGTTGATGATGGACGTCGGCGATCACTCGCATTGCAGACTCTGCTTTCATTGCCGCTGCAAGCAATTGTTCCTGGTGTTCGGGAGAGACTTTCGCAGGCCAAAAATGCACGACCGCCATTCCCGAGAGCGACAGGATCATTCCGGCCCACAACCCCATACGCGACAGACGTTTGGGCCGCCAATACATTACTTGAAAGGGTGTCTTTCCCGTTTCCACATTGCTACTGATATCGTTCATCCAATGACCTCCACGCCAACAAGAATCAATGTCAAACGCACGAGAACCGCCGAGGACATCATCGGCGACAAGGTTTCGATGAAGCCTTGGCGTTCAAACCACAGTGCGATTAATCCAGGAATGATGAATCCAATCATCACGATCGGACTGACGACCTCATTGGCCGCGTCAGCAACCATCACGACCGATAAAGCGTTGGCAATCAAGCGAATTCCCATCCCCACCGCAAAACCAATCATTACCGTCAACACCACGCGTCGACGACCAAACAAGATCGCCCAGCGTGACACCAGTCGCACAAGCCCCCAAGTGATCATCGCAGCGACGATCGTCAGCAGCACCGCCACGGGTTGATGTAACGACAAAGCGATGTACCCCGGCACGATCATCCCGCCGACGCTCAGCCCTAGCAACTCGGTGACAACCAAACTGATCAACAAACCAATCGCAATGGCTAGCAAGGTGACGTCAATATCCATCAAACTCATCAGGCCGCTCCTACGGGAATGTGATCCGTAAACTGAAGACGTTGCATTTGATCCGCCTTGCGAAAGTAGTCCAATAAATCCATCCCGGGACCCGCGATGTTCCCCATCCCCATCACCATGGATGAACGCCCCGATTGGCCTCGCAGCAAATTCACCACCTGCATCGCCGGTTGTGATTCGGCGCAGGTCAATCGGTCTCGCGACAAACCGCTCTGGATTACGCGACGCGCGAAGACTTCGGTCCCCGTGCCGGACAACACATAGTGGTCCGCCGGATGCCATCGCATACACGCTTCGGCCAACTGCAGCGAGCGGTCCACTCGGTCTTCGCGACAATTGAAAAGCGCGATACGTCGCTCGACCCCTTCGTAACGCTGGACCAGCGTGTTCCAGCTATGCCCGGTCGACTCGGGATCGTTTGCGGCAAAGGCATTCACAAAAACCATTTCTTGGTTTTGTTCGGCGACTCGGAACAATCGCATCACTCCGGGATCCGCATCGGCCGCCCACATGCCTTGCAGTGCCACGTGCCGTGCAACCCCCAGGTCGCGGCAAATCTGCAGCGCCAACGCCAAGTTGTCGGGATGCTCGATGTGGGAAAAACCGGCAAGTTCTTCCCAAGTCACTTCGCGAACGGCATCGTCGAGAATCGAAACCACCTCGGATTTACGATCGGTCGCGGCGTCCGCAATGACTTGCAATGTTTCCGGACGCTGCTCGGCCGTATAAATTTTTCCGCCCACAGGAACGGTACCACACAACGCTTTGGCAACGCCGACCACATCCGGCCCCATCACATCCAAATGGTCGGCGCGAGCATTAGTGATCACCCCGTGCGTGGACTTGACCAATTTCAGTTCGCAAATCGATTGAAGCTGAGGTTGCAGCGCCATGCACTCAATCACAAGCGCTTCGGCTTGCAATTGAACAGCCGCGTGCACCACACGCCGCTGTTCCATGATATTCGCTCGCGACGGACGAAACACCGACGCTTCGCTGCCATCCGGAAAGATCATGCGGGGAACCGTACCGGTGGTCTTCGCACACGTACGTATACCGCCTGCACGCAATCCTGCGGCAATCAAACGCGTTACACTTGATTTACCCCGAGTCCCATTAACGTGGATCCTAATGGGAATTTTCGAGAGATTACGTTGATGCCATAGCGACTCAGCAATTCCAACCGCTGACAACGCAAGTGCACCGCCACTAACCAGCAGAGTCCCGTACATGAACCCTCCATTCTTTTAACAGCTTCGGTTTCAGAAACGACAGATATTAGGACGTCAGAAAATTGAGATCAAATAATAGACCGGTAGCCATTCCAACAACGAATCGATTGTAAAAATGACTTGCGTGCTGGTAAGCGTTACAAACAAAAATCGGTGCTTACCAACCTCCGCGTGTCATCTTTGGTCACAAGTCATTCGTCACAAGATTGAGTGAAACAACCGTTCCAGATGAACAGAATAGATCGAGATAAGAGTAAAAGACGCGTTCGGTTTCCTGCGTGAAACGACTGAACCGTCAGACTAGATCCTCACCATACACAAATGCCGTGCCCGCAATCAAGGGCGTTCCAAGAGCGACGTCGGCATTCACCTCGTCGGCTATCCGAATCTCTCTCAGTTGCATCTTTTGCGGGTGGGCACACGAGCCCGGCTATCTTCTATCGCACTTTTAAAGCCGATTGGCAGAGTGAATTAGATTCGTTTTTAGACATTCCAGCTCAGAGGCTACGCGATAAAGAATCGCGATTCCTAATCGCAAAACGATTCGTGTCGATTTCACGAAGTCGGATCCGTTCCAGCAGGGAACGGGGGATCTCATCCGCCGCAAAGTGGGGCCAATCCCAAGGATGCATCCGGCCCCTAAAGCCACGCTTTAGGGCGGCGAATCTTGCGAGCGGCGTGAGAGAAGATCGGCATGAAGTTTTGATAAATCAACAAAATCCCGACCGAGTTCACTGGACACTTAACGCGAGGATTTCGGATTAGCGAACGCTGTAAACGCGTTCGCTCGATTGACAGCGTGAGCCTTCGGGGTGGCCGTGCCCCCGTCGGCTCAAGGGGAAGCCGTTCGCCTGTTTCTAAAGCAGGCCGGTAGCCTGCGCGTTACGGTTGCCAACAGGCTGGCAGCCTGTGCTACGAAGCAGTCAGTTACTTCAATTTGTAACACATCAATTTGCCCTGCTCGCGCAGATACAACTTGCCATCGGCGATCACCGGATGAGACCAACTCTTGCCCTGCTGGAACTCGGGCTGGATGATGCTGACGACATCAAACTTTTTCGGCGTAGCTTTCGTCAACAGGATCGTGCCGTCTTCGCGGCGATAAAGAATATGCCCATCGGCATAGATCAAACTGGTTTCCCCTTTGCCTTCGGCCCGTTCAGGCCCCCACGCGATTTCGCCGCTCGCCATTTCGACACAGATCGGCATCCCGTTGCCGTTGCCATGGCCGCAGTAGATGTAGCCATCGACCAGCGTCATGCCACCATGTTTGTTCTGGAGTTCACGCCCATCAAGCCAATATTGTTCGGTTGCTTTAACGCCGCCACGACCATCCGAGGCCAGTTTCAGTAGCGCCGAACCAGTGCCGTAGCCCGTACTGGTAAAGACGTCGTCGCCATCGACAATGGCGGTCGGAATGTTGGCGGTGGTGTTAGCCACGCGATTGTATTGCCACAACAATTTTCCATCACTCGCCCGGACACCGATCAAACCGCGGCCGACTAATTGGATGTACTGTTTCACGCCGCCACCGTTAGAGACGACAGGCGATGAATACCCCGCACCGTCCTTGACATCCTTTCCACCGGTGTCTCGCTGGTCCGCCGCGAGTGTGCATGCCCAGATTTCATCGCCATTGGTTTTGTTCAACGCGACCATCAAACCCGACGATCCACCAGGCGTGCAAACCACGCGGTCCCCATCGACAAGCGGCGATTCACTGAATCCCCAACCGCTCATCATCTTTCCATTCCAATCTTTGAAGTCACGACTCCAAACTTCGGAGCCATCTTTTGCATTAAGACAAACGATGCGGCCATCGCTGCTGACCATATACAAACGATTGCCATCGATCGTGGGAGTCGTCCGACTTCCTTCGTAGCCATGCTTTGGCGGTCCGGTTGCGATCGCTTGCTTCCAAAGGATGTCACCGGTGTTTACATCGATTGCGACCGCTGATTGACTATCCTCAAAATTACCAGTGGTATAGATTCGATTTCCTGCTACCGAAACGCTGGCGTAGCCGTCACCGAGTCCTTCGGCCATCCACTGCAGCGACGGACCTTGTTTGCCCCACGAATCGAACACCCCCGTTTCGGACGAGCGGTTGGCACGGTCGGCACCGCGCCACTGCAACCAATCCTCCGCCTGGGAAATTGAAAAGCCAACGACAGCTGAAAACACCAAGGGCAGACTCGCCCGAAACGACATCAATTGCATGAATCGATCCTAAAATTGCTGGAAGGAAGGGTCGGGTTCGAAAGGAAGGAAGGGGGCGGGTATCGCAGAGCAAGCGTCAAAAACGCTCCACCGATTGTACGCTGATCAGATGGCGAAGTATGCAGCCGAACGCGATATCTCTGATTGTCCGTCGAAAAACTCAACGCTAGCCGCTCGCCCCCTTTTTTGCAGTCTAGCCGGTCAGACCTCGGACCTTCAAAAAGGCCGAAATTGCGACAATCACACAGGCCAACACGACCACCACTTTAAGCCATTTCGCTCGATTGCTTCGCATCCGCTCGAATTTGGGACTTCGCCCGACCAACACCGACGCAATAAAGAAGATCACGAAGGCGAGGATCATCTTGGTCCCCACCATACCGTGGTAAAGCCCGTCGCCTTTGTGACCTGGAATCGCCCGCATGTAGTTGTAGATTCCGCTAGCGAGTAACAGCAGAATTCCAACATGGACAAAGCGTTTCCAGCGTCCCAAAACCGCTGTACTGAGCGATTGCCGCGGTTGGTCGTCGAGTTCTTTGGACGACGGCAGCAATACGAACAACAAAAACATCGTCCCGCCAACCATCGTGATCGCGGTGCCAACGTGAGCAAACCGAGACAGCACATCAAGAAAAAACATTAGCCCATCGCTCCTAAACGCGTGTGGTAGATTCAGCTGCGATTAGAAGTCATCCCCA
Organism: Novipirellula sp.; assembly: GCF_041583735.1. Classification (NCBI taxonomy): domain Bacteria; kingdom Pseudomonadati; phylum Planctomycetota; class Planctomycetia; order Pirellulales; family Pirellulaceae; genus Novipirellula; species Novipirellula sp. The sequence continues at coordinate 3,276 of NZ_JBFHFD010000389.1, read as the reverse complement.
GTCATTGACCAAGCCCACGGTCATTTGTCCCCAGGGCAATCAAAATGCTCATCCTGATCGGTATCGCCTCATACCGCGACCATCGAGCGAACCGGATTCTTGACACCCGAAACCCTACAAACGGTACAATCCAACAGGGACCTACATACGGCGCGACCTCAACAATCGTCCCCAATTCCACCTACTTTGCTGAAATTAACGACCGCCAGACCGCCTGGGCTGTGATTGTGAACTAGCCTCGGATTTTGCGACACGACAAAGAGTGACGACTAAGTCAAGCATTGTTAATAGACACCGCGATTAGGCACTGCGTTGAACGCTCCTTCCACCCGTAAACCGCATCGGCCGTCAGCGAACCGCGGCGAACGTCTGGCGGGCAACGATCCCAAGTCGCTGCTGACGTCGATCGCCAAACGCTGCAACGATCGCAACGAGTTCATTCGCCAGTTGGCTCAGCACTTGCAAAGCGAATTTGCGATGGGGATTGTCGCGGTCGTATCCCTGGACCACCAAGCCCTGGACCACGAACATCCAATGATGCTGGTCGCCGACGAGAAACTTGGAAGCCAAATCGACCGTGGGTCGATTCGCCAGAATCTACAGCTGGCGACCGCGACGCCGACCGCCAGTGAGGTTGCGTTACTCGATTCATCAGGTTCCCGCGATTCATCGTCGGATCAAACTCTCGCTTCCGCAGATTCCAGCGGAACCGAAACCTCGCTCTCGGTCCGCGGGTTCCGCGTCGAATTGATATCCGCCCCTCATCGCTTGGCAGTCTTACTCGTCCACCGAATCAGTCATCGCCCCACAGCTGCAGAACAACTTGATACCCTTCGCCGGCTTAATGCCTATGTTCAATCTGTCGATCCGTTGGACCTGAACGGCAACACCTGGCAGCGCCCCGCTGCCGAATCTGGGGAAAAGCCAAACGCGACCTCAAACCTCGCGTCATCGCGACGCGACGGCGGCGAAACACTCTCGCAACGCGCCGCTCTGCTGCAACTGCATCGCAGCCTTTCGGTCCAGCGAACGGCGTATGCCATCGCCAACGAAACACGACGCATGATCGGTTGTGACCGAGTCGTCGTGCTGACCCGACGCGGCAAAAAGTTCCGGGTTCAGGCGGTCAGCGGGGTTGCGGTCGTTGACAAACGCAGCAACTCGACTCGCAGCATCGAACGTTTGGTCCAACACGCGATCGTTTTACCAGGTCCGGTAATGCTTCCCGATTCGGAAATGTTGCCGCCGCAAATCCAATCCCCGCTGGACGAATATCTCGATCAGTGCGGAACCACATCCGCGGCACTATTACCACTGCGGATTGCGGACGATCAAACCGACGACGTTTCTTCGGACGACCTGAGCGACGATCCGTTTCCCAACCGCGGCGAAATCGTCGGTGTCTTGCTGGCCGAATATTTTAGCGGTGAAGGCCCCGACAAGATTACGGCGACGATGCAGCGGGTCGTCGGTGATTCGGCGGTTGCACTGCACAATGCAGTACAGCACGAGAGCATTTTTGCATTGAAGCTCTGGAAATCGATTGGCCGAATCAAACGCTCAGGCCAATGGGTCTGGATTGCGACCGCGATCACGTCGCTGCTGATGCTTGCGATCGCTTCGGTACTGATCCAAGTGGATCATTATGTGATTGCCACCGGTTCACTCGAACCAACGCAGCGACGCCAAGTCTTTGCCGCCGTCGATGGGGTCGTCAAAACGCTGAACGTCGTCGATGGCGAATCTGTCACGACCGCGATGCCGCTGCTGGAACTTGAAAACGCTGAACTTCAGCGGAACAGCGAAACGATTGCAGGGCAAATCCAGACCACACTACAGCGTCTGGCGTCAATCAAAGCAGTCCGGCTCAGCGGCGATGCGAAACAAAACCCGTCCGACCGCATGGCGGTGGAACAGCAACAACTTGAAACCGAACTGGCCAATTTACGGTCTCAACAAGCAATCCTTGAATCCCAACAAGCCGACTTGATCGTCAAGAGTCCGATTGAAGGAACGGTAGTCGGTTGGCAACTCGAACAACGGCTTGCTCGCCGCCCGGTATCGCGAGGCAATTTGTTATTGAGTGTGGTCGATGAAACCGGTCCCTGGGAACTGAAACTACAAATCCCGGATCGCGACGCGGGCGTGATGCTTGAATCGTTCGAACAGACCTCCTCGCTTCCGGTGACCTTTGTTGTCGCAACCCAGCCCGATCGGTCGTACGCCGCGTCGCTGCACCGCATCGCAACCGCCGCACGCATCGACGAGCGACAACAAGCGGTGATCGATACAACCGCCCGTGTCCAACGATCACACGGTCACCAATCCGCCACCGACATTTTTGATCCTCTGGATGTCCGCATCGGGGCCGATGTCACCGCACGTGTTTATTGTGGCCATCGTTCTTTGCTTCGCAGTTGGTTCAGCGATGTGTTTGACTTCGTCAATCGCAAAGTGCTGTTCTATTTCCGCTAACCGCCTCCTTTACTGATACCGTCACCTTCCGCTCATGTCGTCCATCAACCGCTCATCGAGTAACGCGATCGGAGTTCGCGTTCGCAAGGATCTGATAGCGGTTCAAACGCTGCACCAGAACGAGTCGGCGTATGTGGTAAAAGACCCGATATCGATGACGTACCATCGGCTTCGAACCGACGAATATTTCGTTTTGAAACGTCTTGATGGCCGCTGCAGTCTTGACGATCTACGTCGTGAGTATGAGCAGAAGTTTCATCCGCAAAAAGTTTCGCACCGTGAACTGAATCAACTGCTGTTCCGATTGCACCAAAGCGGATTGACGGTTTCGGATGCCGCCAACCAGGGGCATCCTCTCGAAATCCGCGGTCGCAAGGAACAGCGACAAAAATGGCTGCAACAACTAAGCAGTTTGCTGTTCATTCGCTTTCCCGGCGTCGATCCTGAACCGTTTCTCCGCCGCACCTACCCGTGGGTCCGTCCACTACTGAGTCCGCTGGCAGTGGTGACTGCGGTGTTTCTCTGCCTCTCTGCTGCCATTGCTTTCGTTACCCACTGGGACACATTTGCAGCGGAGTTTCCCACAATCGGCGTTTGGTTGAGACTCGATTCGTTACTGATTCTGGCGGCGGTAATCGGCAGCACCAAAATCCTACACGAACTCGGACATGCATTTGTCTGCAAGCACTTTGGCGGCGAGTGCCATCAAATTGGCCCCATGCTGCTGGTGTTTACCCCTGCACTGTACTGCGACACCTCTGATTCCTGGATGCTTCCGAATCGCTTCGAGCGCGCCGCAGT
>NZ_JBFHFD010000388.1:0-8259 GCF_041583735.1 Novipirellula sp. | reverse complement strand
TGATGCGGCCAACCAATCACGGATCGATCCTCCGAGAAACGAGCCAATTTCTAAGATCAGGCTGACGTTGTTGCGGCGGATCTTTTCCGTGACCATCCAGCGACCACCGCCATCCATGCTCCAATGAATCGGATCAAAATCGGGGCGTTCGATTGGCCAAGGATAGCGTTGACGAAGCAAGTCGATTGCGGCTTGATTGGTATCGGAAAGAGAAGGGATCATCGGAACCTCAATTTTTAGATCGAACGAGTCGAATCGCACGACGAACAGTCAACTTAAATGATGAAATGAAATTTGACCTGCGACTCGCTTCGCCGCTGGTCCCGTGGCGGGATTATGCCGCGCGGCGAGTTCCCAAAGGATGCGGAGCGAGCTGCAAGATGCGACCCGAACGACGGTGCATTTCTTTGTCAGCTAAGTGCATTGCCGAAGCAATGACTTGGTGCATGTCGTAATATCGATAAGTGGCTAATCGGCCGCCGATCAAATAATTGTCCGGAAGCATCGTGGCGTAACGCTGTTGGAGTGCTTCGCCCTGTTCGTTGTTGACGGGATAATACATCTCGTCACCCACCTTCCAATCCGCAGGATACTCGTGCGTGATCACCGTATGATCGCTGCGAACGGGATCAAAATGTTTGTGTTCGACACATCGCGTGTAAGGCGTTTCCGCGTCGGTGTAATTGATCGCCGCGATGCCTTGATAATCAGGCGTCTGAATGACTTGTTGCTCGAATCGCAATCCACGCCAATCGTTGGCCCCAAGCTGGTAATGAAACAGCCGATCCAGCGGGCCCGTGTAGACGATGCGGTCACTGATGGATTCGAAATGAGATTGATCGGCTAAAAAATCGACGTTGGTTTCGACGGCGATTCCCGTCAGCAATTTTTGGAATAACTGGGTGTAACCACCTTCGGGAATCCCACAAAATCGATCGTTGAAATAGTCGTCATTCCAAGTCAATCGAATTGGTAAGCGGCGAATAATCGAGCTGGGCAATTCTTTGGGGTCGCGGCCCCACTGCTTTTTGGTGTAGCCGTATACAAACGTTTCGTAAATTTCTTGGCCGACTTGTGACAACACCCACTCTTCGAGATTGGCGGGATTTTCGATCGGTACACGTTCGGCTTCCAGACGCTGCTCCGCTTCCTGTGGCGTTTTGACGCCCCAAAGTTGGTGCAGTGTTGTCAAATTGATCGGGAACGAGAGCATCCGTCCACGAAAATTGACTTTGGGCCGATAGCTGAAGCGGCTGAAGCGTGCGAATTGATTGACGAAGTTCCAGACGCCTTCGTCATTGGTGTGAAAGATATGCGGCCCGTATTGATGAACATGAATGCCGCCGACATCGTCCGTGTAGCAATTGCCTGCGATATGACTCCGTTTTTCGATAACGAGGCACTTGGCTCCTGCGTCGGTCATTCGTCTTGCGAAGACCGAACCAAAGAATCCGGCGCCCACGATTACGTAGTCATACATCCCTGTCTCACTTCAGCCATTCTGGCGAATTCGTGGCGATAGAGCACGCCGATGTCATCAATCGGATGGGTTTTACCAAAGGTAGCGATCGCGCACTTCCTAACGGTCAGCTTCGTCCGGATTGTGACGATTGCTTGAACAAAAAACTTGACTTTTGTTGTTTTGGTAAGTGTCATGATGGATGCCAATAAGTTCTCGGAATATTCGCTATAACGAGTGAAGTCCTTCTCATCCGATCACTTGCCCTGTTTGCTGATCTCGTTTGTGCTTTTTGGAGTCAAACACCATGCTTCCCTCGCTGCGACGTCGTATTTTGTCCGCTACTGGACACCGGACCGCGCGTCGTGATCGTTTGACGTGGAGCTTGGCTGCTTTAGAGCCACGAGTGTTGCTTGCAGGGGACGCGGGAGCCGCCGTCGCCCATTCGGTTGACTTTGTCGAAGTTGGATCGCCCGCCGAAAACGCTGCCCACTCGCCCACCGCCGCAACAGCGCAAGACGCCGTCGCAAGGGATGCCGGTCAGTCCATCGCAACTCGCAGCATTGTGTTTGTTGATTCGGAGGTCGCCGATCACGATCTGTTATCGAGCGCCGTATCGCCCGGCGCCGAAGTGATCCTGTTGTCGATCAACCAAGATGCGATCTCGCAAATCACCGAGACGCTTGCCAGTCGGCACCGTGTTGCGTCGATTCACATCGTTAGCCATGGCGCGGCTGGGCAACTGCAACTCTCGGGCGAGATCGTCGACGCTGCCACGATCCAGGCACACGCCGAGCAATTGGCAAAGTGGTCCTTTTCACTCACACCCGACGCCGACATCTTGCTGTATGGGTGCGAAGTAGGGGCGGGAAGTGGCGGGGAAGCGTTGCTTCGCAGTATCGCAAACTTGACCGGTGCCGACGTTGCCGCGTCGATCGACATCAGCGGTGCGAGGTCGCAGGGGGCGAATTGGGCGCTCGAAAAAACGATCGGTCAAATTGAATCGGGACTCGCGTTTCAAGCAAACGTATTGGCACGCTACAAACACACGCTGCCAGTCAACACGTCGTTAGTTAATCTGGCCAGCTTTTCGTCTGCGGATTCGATCAATCTCAATGGAGGTGCCTCGTTCACCGGAGATGGCAAGTTGCAGCTAACCTCGGCGGCGATGTATCAAGCTGGTTCTGGATTCTTCGCGACTCCGGTCGCGCTCAGCGAAAACACGTCGTTTCAAACCCGTTTCTCGTTCGAGATCAATGAGGGGGCCGGAGCGGGCGGTGCTGACGGACTTGCCTTTGTCTTGCAGAATTCGCCTCAGGGGGCTGACGCGGTAGGCGGGAATGCAGGATGGTTAGGGTATGGAGGTATCGGACGCAGCATCGCGATCGAGTTGGATACTTGGAAAAATAGCTGGGACCAATTTGGCGACGAGATTGCAGTCACTCTCAATGGCGATTTTCGAACACAAATTGCAGCGGTGGCATCGCCCATCAATCTAAATTCAGGCTCGGTAGGGCATGCATGGATCGACTACGACGGAGCCACGAATACGCTTAGCGTGTTTGTGTCGAATTCCAATGCCAAACCGACAACGGCGTCGCTGGTGACCCATGTCGACCTGCAAGCTCATTTGGGGGAACGCTTCTTTGCCGGTTTTACCGCCAGCAACTATAACTTGCCCAATGCTCACAAGATCGATTCGTGGTCGATGGATATCCAAGACGACTTCGGCATCGGTGGCGTCACCACGTACGCGTTAGCTCAGCGTCAGATCTCGGTCAGCGAAGCGGCCGGTGGGACGACATTACAAATTGTGCGAACCGGTGACATTTCCCAGGCGGGGTCGGTTCGTTATCAAAGCAGCAACCAATCGGCTACGGCGGGCAGCGATTACACCGCGGTCAGCGGCATCGCTTACTTTGCCGCTAACGAATCGATGGTGCAGGTTGATTTGTCAATCCTCGACGATGACGAAACCGAACCCGCAGAATCATTCAAACTGTCGCTTAGCGATCCCGACGCCGGTGTGTTGGGGGCGCGTCAAACAGCGACGGTAACGATTTACGATGATGAGCAAGCCGTGCCGAGTTTCGCCAGTTTCAGCAGCGGCGATCCAATCAATTTGAACGGCGGAGCTTCGATTTCCGGCGGCGCGTTACAGGTCACCTCGTCAGCCGCTTACCAAGCGGGGTCGGCGTTTTACAGCACTCCGATCAATGTCAGCGAAAACACCTCGTTCCAAACCAGTTTTGCTTTCCAGATTAACGGGGGTGCAGGAGCGGGCGGTGCCGATGGCTTTGCACTGGTGCTGCAGAATTCGCCTCGTGGAAGTGACGCGTTAGGTGGCAACGCAGGCTGGCTTGGTTACGGAGGGATCGGTCAAAGCGTGGCGATCGAATTCGATACGTGGCGAAACGGCTGGGACCAATTTAGTGACGAGATCGCCGTCACTCGCAATGGTGACTTTCAAAAACAAATCGCAGCTGCAGCGTCTCCGATCAATTTGAATTCGGGCTCCGTCAACTATGCTTGGGTCGAGTACAACGGCGATACCAATGAATTGACGGTTTACGTCTCCGACACCAATCAGCGACCCACCACACCAAGTTTGACCACTCCGATTGACTTGCGGGGTGTGGTTGGTAATCAGTTGTACGCAGGTTTCACCGCAAGTTCTTACAACTTGCCCAACGCTCATCGGATTCTATCCTGGTCGATGACCGTGGATGATACACCTCCGGCTCCACCGGCTCCCACGTTTGTTTTGGAAAGAAGCCAGATCAGTGTGAGCGAATCAGCGGGCGAAGTGGTTTTGCGTGTTCGTCGCAGTGGCGATTTATCGCAAGCCGCATCGGTGCGATACCAAACTGAGAATCAAACAGCGACCGCGGGCAACGATTACGTTGGCAAAAGTGGAACGTTGTCGTTTGGTGTCAATCAAGCGGTCGCTGAAATCGTGATCGAACTTATCGATGATGCGGATCCCGAGTCGCTGGAATCGTTTACCGTTTCGCTCTCCAATCCAAGTGGGGCGGCATTAGGCAGCGTCAGCTCGTCCGTTGTGAATCTTTTGGATGATGAGCAATCGCTCCCGAACTTTACCAACTTTGACGGTGGCAGCCCGATCACTCGCAACGGCAGTGCTTCGGTCACGGGGGGGCGACTGCAAATCACCTCAGCCGCTCCGTACCAAGCCGGCTCGGCGTTTTATAATGACGCGATCGATCTAAACAGCAACACCTCGTTTCAGTCCAGCTTTTCCTTTGCGATCAATGGTGGTGCCGGCGCAGGCGGTGCCGATGGTTTTGCCTTTGTATTGCAGAATTCGCCGCAATCTACCGCGGCCCTCGGCGGTAACGCGGGCTGGCTCGGCTATGGTGGAATTAGCCGAAGTGTTGCGATTGAGTTTGATACTTGGAAAAACACATGGGACGCGTTCGGCGACGAAGTCTCGGTGAACCTCAATGGTGATTTTCAAAACTCGATCGGTGCAGCGGCTTCGCCGATCAATTTGAATTCTGGTGCGATCGGCTACGCATGGGTGGACTACGACGGGATCACCAACACGCTGCGTGTTTATGTGTCCGAGAAAAATCAAAAACCGACGACTCCCACGCTCGTTCGCAATATCGACCTCGCTGCCACACTGGGCAATCGGTTTTATGCGGGGTTCACCGCGAGCAACTACAACCTGCCCAATGCTCATCAAATTGTGTCGTGGTCGATGAATTTGGATCAGCCTGTCGATCCAAGCAACAATGGTCCTGCCACCTTCGCGCTGCAGTCCTCGCAACTGACCGTCAATGAATCGGCTGGCGAAGCGATTGTTGGGGTGGTTCGCACCGGCAATGCCTCAGCGGCCGCGTCGATCAACTACCAGACCTATGACGCGACGAGTTCGCAAGCCGCCGAGGCGGGGAGCGATTACACGCGAACCGTCGGGGTGCTGAACTTTTCAGCGGGGCAACGTTATGCCGAAATCCGCATCCCCATTCTAAATGATGATTTGGAAGAAGGGCTCGAATCGTTTGTGGTAACCATCGACAATCCGGTCGACGCCGAGCTTGGTGTGCCGCGAACCGCGACGATCGCAATTCTGGATGATGAGCAACAATTGCCCTCGTTTGTCAATTTTGACTCTGCGGATCGAATCAATCTCAATGGCAACGCGTCGGTCAGTGGCGGGTATCTGCAACTCACCTCGGACGCTCCGATTCAGACCGGCACCGCATTTTTTTCAACCCCGGTAGACGTCTTTTCGAGTTCGTCGTTTCAAACCAGCTTTAGCTTCCAAATGAATGGGGGTTGGGGAGCCGGAGGCGCCGACGGGCTTGCGTTTGTCATGCAAAATTCGGCCGCCGGCTCGGATGCGATCGGCTTCGGATCGTATGGACTCGGTTACGGCGGACTCGCGAACAGCGTCGCCATCGAACTGGATACTTGGAAAAATGGTTTCGACATATATAACGATGAGATCGCGATCGTCGTAAACGGAAACGTTCAAACACCGCTTGCGCAAGCGCCATCGCCGATCAATCTAAACTTCGGCGGCGTCTACTATGCGTGGATTGATTACAACGGGACCAGCGATGTGTTGGCGGTCTACATTTCCGATACCCCCGAGAAACCAGGGTTGGCGAACGTCAAAGCGACCGTGCAACTTGATCAAGTGGTCGGCAGCCAGATGTATGTGGGCTTTAGTGCCGCCGATTACGATCGACCTAATCGCCACCGGATCGGATCATGGTGGATGAACTCTCAGGCACCTATTGCAGATCCGCCGGTGCTTCCCAAAGGTGAAATCCGCAGCTCGATTGTTCACAGCGGTTTGATTCAACCCACCGCGATCGATTGGTCCGCCGATGGACTTAATCTGTATGTTGCTGAGAAAGCGGGAATCGTCAAGGTGTACCGAGATGGCAAGCTGGCGTCGGCTCCGATCATCAACATTTCACGCATCGTCAATAACGTTTCCGACCGCGGGCTGTTGGATGTGGCAGTGCATCCGGATTTGGAAAACAACCCCTACATGTACTTGCTGTACACCTACGATCCTCCGGAAGTGTGGAATCATGTCGGCAATGGTCTCGCTGGACCGGACGGAACTGGAAATCGCGTTGGACAACTGATGCGGATCACGCTCGATGAGACGACGGATTTCACGACGATGGTGGCGGGATCGGAAACGATTCTGTTGGGCAATGCGAGCACTTGGGCCAACTTCAACGCGTTCACCAATAGTGTCACGAACATGGCCGAGCCTCCCGCCGGTCAAAACCCCGACGGTTCGTACATTCAAGATTTTATCAACAGCGACAGCACGACGCATTCGATTGCGTCGCTCGAGTTTGCTCCGGACGGCAGTCTGTTTGTCTCGATTGGTGACGGCGCTAGTTACAACCAGATGGATCCTCGAGCGGTCCGCGTCCAGGATATCGATAGCTTGTCCGGAAAGGTGTTGCGTATCGATCCGGTTACCGGTCAAGGCTTGGCAGACAATCCCTTCTTCAATGGTGACGCCGACGCGAATCGTTCGAAAGTCTATCAACTCGGACTACGCAACCCGTTCCGGATCGCCGTGGACGACGTCACAGGGCGATTGTTCATTGGCGATGTCGGCTGGACCACGTGGGAAGAAATCAACACCGGCGATCCAGGCGCCAACTTTGGTTGGCCCTATTACGAAGGAGGGCAGGGCTACAATATCGTCACCCCAGGCGGTTACCTGGGACTTCCCTCGGGACAACAATTTTTGGCCAACGGCGGCGAAGCAACTCCGTCAATCATTTCGCTCAATCACGCTGGCGATGGTATCAACGCGATTGTGATGGGCGATGTGATTCGCGGCGGCGATCTAGGGCTGCTGTATGAAGGTGACATCATCTTCAATGATTTGGGGCAAGGCATCGTGCGTCGCGCGTCGGTGAACGCTGATGGAAAAGTGACCGAGATTTCGGCCTTCACCACCGGCGCGCAATATGTGGTCGATATGCGTCAGGGGATCGACGGCGAGATGTACTTTGTCGATCTTTTGGATGGCCAGATCGGCCGCTGGGAAGTGGTCTAGCCGCCGCGAAACAGGTCGGTTTATAGCGCAAGCGGCCCGGTGAATTTCGTACGTTTTACTCGCTGCAACCGGGCGGCTCGCACCGCTACTAATATAGATGGCATTGGGCTCGCGCCGTGCCGCTAACCAAAGCAGACGGCCTTAAGACGCAAACGGCCTTAAGACGCAAACGGCTCGCTCAAAAGCAAATGACTTGCTTAGAAGCGGCGATTGACGGCAAATTCGGCAATCGCTTTCAGCGACGTTTTGGCTGCGGAGTCCGCCAACACGTCAAGCGCCGCGATCGCTTTGCGTTGATATTGCAAAGCGGTGTCTCGGGTGTAATCGCAAGCATCGCTCTGGTCCAGCCAAGGCATGATCGTCTCGGTGCGGCGACGACTCGGTTCGGCCAATAATTGCAAGATCTGACTTCGTCTCGCTTCGTCGGCGGTTTGCAAAAGGCGAATGATCGGCAAGGTGATTTTGCCTTGCTGAAGATCGGTCCCGAGCGTTTTGCCGACTCGTTCGTCGTTGCCCCATAGGTCGAGGTAATCGTCGGCGATTTGGAAGGCGATGCCAAGCGAATCGCCGTACTCGGCAAGTGATGCGGTGACTTCGGGACTGCCGTCGGCGAAATGGGATCCCAATTGGCAGGCGACTCGGCACAGCTCGGCGGTCTTGCCCTGAATCATCTCGATGTAGGTCGTCTCGTCGATGTCCAAAACATCCCGCTTCAACACTTGCCGCATCTCGC
>NZ_JBFHFD010000387.1:0-8298 GCF_041583735.1 Novipirellula sp. | reverse complement strand
GCTTCGCGGATTTTTCCCGAAAAGGATCTTCGCACATTCTCGACCTCCGGTGAAATCGTCATCCGGTAACCTTGATCATCACGAATGATTCGCAACGCTTGGTCCGCGTCCCGATACGACTGGTTCAGCTTCGCGATCAGCTCAACCACTTCTTCGGGAGTGACCTCACGCATCAGGGCCGCAAGTCGCTGTTCGGTGATCAGTTTGTTTTCAGGGTGACCGATAAACAGTGCCCCTTCGATGATTGCTTCGGGCGTTACCAACTCGTCTACTTCGGCGTCCGCTTCATCTTCGAATGCGGCTTCTAACTCACCAGCATCTGATTCGTTCGCAGCCTCGTCGTCCTCCTCGTTGGGGGCAAAGGCTTCGGGATCATGTTTGGCTGCGGCCCGCGCATAGGCCGCGCCGAGATCATCGAGCGATAGTTCTTCGCCATCGTCGATCCACGGTTCGTCACTCTGCTGTGCCGCGTCGTTGTTGGCCTTCGCCATGTCGTTGTCGGTATTGCCGTTTTCTTGGTTGTTGTCCTGGGACGCGGATTGCAGCGGAGCGTCGTCATCCGCTGGTTCGTCGACATCCTTGTTGGGATCAGCCATTTTGTTTCCTGGTGAGAACCTTTTGAAGGGGCGAGCTTTAAGCGAGTGAGAACCTTTTCGGAGCATCAAACCGCAATGGTTTCGGTCATTCCAGTTCGATCACTCGTGTCCTTGTCCGGGACGCTTTCCGAGGCGACCCTGGATTCGCCCGTACGTTGCACGAAGATCCACAAAATGACGGTCACGAGCAAGATCGATGCGATTGCTGCGGCTCCTTCGGTCAACAGCACTGAACGCATTTGCCCCACCGGCGCCATGACGGTCGAAAGCCGGTACTGGACCAGCACCAACAAATCGGTAGTTTCTTTTGATGGTTCACCTTCTTGGTCCAGCCCTAGACCATCAGGATTCGGCAATTCCACTGCCTGCATCGCGACGATCCAATCACCCGCGTAAGGTTTACCGTCGACACAGTTGGAAACGGGATCTCGATAGTCGACATCGCCTCCTTCCATAATGCGATCGATCAATTTTGCATCAACTTGGAATTTCTCGCCCGCCAGCGTTGTGCCTGCTTCACGCCGCTGGTCCATCAAGGGGTGTTGCAGTACCGTGCCACGCATCGGTCCCTCGCGTGCTTCAATCAGCACCGCGATCTGATTTGCTCCCTGTTCGCTTTGCAGCAACTGAAAGTCACCAAGATTGATTGTGGCTACAAATACGGCATCGGGGCGGGTGTGGTCGTCGGTGAAATAAATCGGAGTGCTCACCGCGATTTTCCAAAGCCCCGTCGCGGTGCTTTGAAACGCCGCCGACAAGTGAGTGCGTTCGAGCGGGGCAATGGTTTCGGGTGGAGTTTCCGGAGCGAGGTCATTCCGTCCGCCGTGGAAATAGCCACGGAATGCAAAGTTGCGCCCGGCACTATTTTGCGATCGTGGAATGGCTTCGTCGTAGACGATTCCGATGATCGTTCCCATCGCATCGGTGATAAACATCGTGGCAAAACGCGGCCGGCGCGATGAGGGGGACGGATCATCGTACCGCTGCAGGCGTTCACGGAGCCAATGGTCGATCCGGAGTCGCGGTTCCGCGTCGAGTATCGCCTCGCGGGCGGCGATCTTCTCAGTCTCGCTGCTACGCGAAGATCCAATGATCTTGCGTGATGATTTCATCTCAGGGTGATTGAATGATTCTTGCAACAGTTGGCGAAGTTCCTGACCGCGTGTTTCGGTTCGCGCGGCTTGAAAGTAGCGTTCGATCTCGCTTTCGAGCGTGCGTGCAGCAAATTTAGCCGCCAATTGATTGCTGCCAAACGCTTCTTGGCGAAGCGCCTTGATCGTGCTCTGGCTTGCGTGCTCGACACTGCGTGCGGCAAAAATTCCGGTTGCCAGCAAAACCAACAGCGGGCCGACAATGCCCAACAACATCAGCGGGCGACGCGCATGGGTGCGGTCGCGACGATTTAGATCCTGCAGGATTTGCTGAACATTCTCGTAACGATCAGCTGGGTTCGGAGCGAGGCATCGGTTGACGATCCGGGCTAACATGCGGTCCACGCCACGCACCAAGAAATGCCCGTTGGGAGGATCGCTTTTGTGAATCGCTTCGCGATACCGCTCGAGTCGTTTGGGAAGCGAGCCCGCGGTATCGATCTCGCCGACGATCGATTCGTCGCGATACGGAGGCGTTCCCGTCAGCAACCGATACAAAATCGCTCCCGCTGCGTAGACGTCCCATTGGGCATCCGGGCTGGAATTCAAATCGGCTTGCTCGGGAGCCATGTAAAAAAGCGTTCCGAGCGCAGGCGTTTGGTCATGCGACATTCGGCTTTGCCCGAAATCGGCCAAGCGAGGCTCGTTGTCGTCACTGAGCAATACGTTGGCAGGTTTCAGGTCACAGTGCAGTACCCCTTTGCCATGACAATGATTCAGCCCCACCACGATCTTGCGGAACATGTCGACCGCTTCGGTTACCGGCATTTGGTGGTTATGTTCAAGGAAGTCTTCGAGCGATCCGCCGGTAACCAATTCCATCACATAATAGGGTGGAACGGCGTCCCAGCCGACCTCGAGCACTTGCACGACGTGGCGATCCGCGGAAAGTTGGACAAGGTTTTTGACTTCGCGACTGAGCAGCGACCAATTGACACCCCCGCGGTGCAGATAGAATTTCACGGCCACGCTGCGTCCGGTGTTCAAATCGAGCCCGACCCAAACTTGACCAAATGCACCGGCGCCAAGAAATTGTTGCAGCCGATAGCCGGGAACTTCCGCGGGGGGCGTGGTTGCCTCTAGCGAGAGTTTTTGGCTTGCCGACTGGCCGCCTGCCGTCTGGTACTCCGTTCGATCCATGTTCACCCGCGTTTACCAACCAATGACATTCAATGACCCAAGACGATGATGGTTAACTTAAACGACGTTATTGTACCGGAGAATGTTCGGATGACTGCCGCCCAAACGAGGTGTAGTCGCAAGAACGTGCCAATCACTCGCATCCCCAAAAAATCTTTCACCAACCTCCGCATCTTCCCGGTCGCAGCGGCGTGGGCTTGGCCAATGATGGTTCCTGCGATGCTGGGGGTGTTCGTCGTCCCGTTGGCAAGCTCCATCGCCGACGGACAGACGCCTGAGACGCCCGAGAGACCCAAGTCGCCTGAGTCGGTCGAAACCAGCATGCTCTCCTCCCCCCCGGTTGCTCCGCTGGACGGACGTGACGGCCGAGAACTTTTACTGAGAAACTTTCGCCCCAAAAGCCAGCTTCGTGTCCCCTCCCACCCCCGCACCCACGCGGCATTTCCCGTTGTCGACGTGCACACTCACTTCTATTACAAGCTGCGGGGAAATTCACAAGCGATCGATGACTTTGTCAAATTAATGGACCGCAACCAGATCGCCGTGTGCGTCTCGTTGGACGGCAAACTTGGGAACCAGCTTGATGCCCATATGAAAGAGCTATGGACCGATTATCGCGATCGCTTTGTCATCTACGCCAATATTGATTGGCAAGGCGACGGAGCCGCCGATGATCCGGCTAGCTGGGATTGCCACCGTCGTGGTTTCGCCGAGCGGACCAGCGAAAAGCTGCGTGACGCCGTGAGTCGAGGCGTCAGTGGATTGAAAATATTTAAACGATTTGGTCTCGGCTACAAAAATCCCGACGGATCGCTAATCAAGATTGACGATCCTCGCTGGGATCCGATTTGGCAGACCTGTGGCGAGCTGCAGATTCCTGTGATTATTCACACCGCCGACCCGGCCGCCTTCTTTGATCCCATTGATGAAACCAATGAACGCTGGGAAGAACTGAGTCGTCATCCCGATTGGAGTTTTTATGGCGACAAGTTCCCGTCGCGTGACTCGCTGCTGGCGGATCGCAACCGCGTGATCGCTCGTCATCCTGAAACGCAGTTCATCGGCGCCCACATGGCCAACAATTCCGAAGACCTAGCCACCGTCGGGCAATGGTTGGATCAATATCCCAATCTGTGGGTCGAGCCGGCGTCGCGGATCAATGAACTTGGACGTCAACCGTATACCGCACGCAACTTCATCATTCGTTATGCCGATCGGATTCTGTTTGGGACCGACGGCCCGTGGCCCGAAGCAAGGCTTCGTTACTACTGGCGATTCTTTGAAACGCGGGACGAAAACTTTCCGTACAGCGAAAAAGTGCCTCCCCCGCAAGGCATGTGGACGATCGACGGCATCGATTTGCCGGACGACGTGCTCAAGAAAATTTACCATCAAAACGCGGCGAAATTGATTCCCGGAGTCGCTGAGCGACTCGCAGCATTTCGTCGTGATCCCCCCGCAACGAATAACCGCAAAGTCTCGCAGTGAATAAGAAAGACAAACTAACGGCTCCGTCATCAGCTCCCTCGTTCGCAATGATGTGTTGCGCCTATGGGGCCGAAAAAGCGGTCAAAGCATCGATCACATCCGAAGGCTGGCGACTTGCCTTTTCGCGGCCTGGGTTTGTTACCGCCAAGCATGACGAAGCCCGCAATCCGCCCAAAGGAATCTTTATCCGGACCTCCTCGTCTTCGTTGGGGCAAGCACGCGGAACCAATGGAGCGTCACTGATTGACACGCTCCGCGGCTTGCTCGAAGAGCGTTATCCCCACGAGTTTCGGTTTGACCAATTGCATCTTTGGCCCAAAGACCGTGCCCCGATCGGCCGATTCGATTTTGAACCGGGGATTGACGAAGTCTCGCGAGCGATCGCTGAGGAAATCTATGCAAAGGTTGGAGCCGATTGGATTCGCTCGGACGCTCCGAACCGCGTCGCCCAACCGGGCGAAAAGATCCTCGATGTCGTGTTGCTCGATCCGTCGCATTGGTTCATTGGCACGCACGAAGCCGAGACGTGGCCAACACGTTGGCCCGGAGGCATCCAACCAATCGACTTGGCCGAAGAACCGGTCTCGCGCGCTTACTATAAAGCCGCCGAAGCGATCCAGTGGAGTGGTTTTGAAATGCAGCGAGGCGATCTTGCCGTCGAGATCGGGTCGGCGCCCGGGGGCGCTTGTGGCCGTCTGCTCGAACTGGGGATGGATGTGATTGGGATTGATCCAGCCGAGATGGATCCGCGTATCGCCCAGCATCCACATTTCCGGCACATCGTCGCCCGCGCCGACGATCTGCCACGCCGCGAGTTCCGCGGCGCTAAATGGATGCTGGTCGATTCCAGTGTCACACCCAACCAAACGCTGGCGACCGTCGCCAATGTGGTTTGCAATCGTAACAGCAATTTCCGCGGTCTGTTGATCACACTCAAGCTGGGGGATTACGACGCTGCGGAGCGAATCGAATCGTGGCGGAGAAAGGTCGAGTCGTGGGGAGCGACCGATGTTCAAATTCGGCAACTCGCTCGCAATCGCTGCGAGGTTTGTTTCGCGGTGCGGTTGCCGGGACGCAGTTCGTAACCAAGACGCAGTTCGTAACCAACAAAAAAACCTCGCACCACGATTGGAATCGCGACGCGAGGTTTTTGAGGAAATTCGATTACGGCGAGGGTTTACGAGCCTAGTTCGACATCGATCTTCGCTTCGTTGGCGGCTTCACGCAATTTCATCAGCGCTCGGACTTCGAGTTGACGAATGCGTTCTTTGGTCACGCCCATCTCGTCGCCGACCTCTTTTAGCGTGAGCGGTTCGTTGCCGCGTCCGAGGCCGAAGCGAGCCGTAATGATCTTTTGTTCGCGTTCATCCAGGCGGTCCAATATTTTTGACAGCTCGCGTTGTCGTGAACGCTGCACCGTTTCTTCGGCGTACGGATCAAGTCGATCGTCTTGACGCGACAAGAATAATTCTTCGGTCGTCGTACGGAATCGATCTCGATGTTTGAACTCGCTGGGAATCGTGCGAGCAAAGTTTTTCATGATTGCCCATGAAGCGTAGGTGCTGAACTTGTTGCCACGTGAGTAATCAAACTTTTCCACGGCACGAATCAACGACATGTTGCCATCGCTGATCAAGGCGAAAAAGTCATCGCTGCTGGCGACGTGACGCTTGGCGATCGAGACGACCAAACGCAAATTGCTTTGCACGATCTTGTTCTTCACTTTGACCGCTTCTTCGTACAGCGAATCAATTTGGTCCATCACCGCAGTACGCGATGCCCCGGCGGTTTCGAGACTGTCTCGTAACCGGCTAGCCTTGTGTTTCAAGTAATTCATTTTGCGGAACAAGTGGTATTCTTGTTCACGATTCAGTAGCGGCACGTCATACAGAGCGGCCAAGTAGCTTGGCAATCCGCTCGGCACGCGGACTTTGCGTGGCGGCGTGGTGGCTTCGGGCAACGGTGCCAAGATTTCAGCTTCGCGGGCTTCGAGAATCCGTGCCGGAGCGTCAAAGTCTTCGTTGTACATATAGTCCAACGGCAACTCCATCACGTGCTGCATTCGCATATCCAACAAGATGCGTTGGACACTCGAACGGGTCCGCTTAAATCGTTTGCACAACTGCGACACCGACGCTCCTTGCGTCGCCAATTTGAAAATGGCTCGTTTGTCGTCGTCGGTCAACGTCGCACGATGGTTGGGGAAGATCGCCAATTGTTGGTGATCGGCATCAAAATTCTTAAGCGTGTAACGAATCGTTTCCGGACTGCGATTCATTTGTTCAGACAATTGCCGAGTCACGTCCGACAAACTCGCTCCGCCTTCGACCAATTGCCGGGCGCGTTCCACCATCTCGCTCTTTTCATCATCGCTGAGTTGGCTGAAACGTTCACCGCGACGAATTTTTTCGCGGTTTTTGGAAATGAAGGCTTCCACACTGCTGTGCAAGAATCCGACGCGTTTGCGTCCGCCGAACAATAACCGGCGGCTGACCAAGCCGGCATCTCGCCAACGGCTGATCGTCTTGGTGGAAACGCTAAACAAACGGCTCAGGTCATCGACGGTATGAACCGGTTCGCTGAACTCATTGACGGCCACATCGGCCGAATCGCTGAGGTCTTCGATCAACAGATGAAGATCGTGCTTCAGATCGGCCGCTTCGACGTTATGTCGACTTGGCTTTTCAGGACGATAGTTCGTGATGCGGAAACAAAGGTAATCAAACGAGTACGGCCGATTCGGCTCGATCTCGCTGCAGAGTTTTTCTGCAAGAGCAGCTTGCTCGACCTTCTTTGCCTTGGGGGCAAATCGAGTCAGCTGATCACGGAGTTCCTGAATTTTTGCGTCGCGATATTCTTCGTGCATCGCCATTCCCTTCCCAGTGCTATGGTACGTGATGTCGATTGACTTCCCTGCGACCCCGGCGGATCGCTCGACTTCGTACCGGTGTTGCCCGGGTATCACCCTATCCGTAGGGCAAGATACTGTTTGTCTCGCTTCCGAAAAATGCAGTTGGAAAAAAACTTTCCATCTCTCACTTCACTTTGCGAAACCACCAACGACTCCTTGCCATTGGCATTCACTCATAGTACGCGAAAAACGCACACTACGTTTCCACTTTTGACCAATTAAATCCGGCGGATGTTCACTTTTTTCTAAGGATTAGGCAATTTCTCGCGAAATCCACTTGGCTTGTGCCTTCGCAGTGAAAACTAACTACCGGCTAACTGACCAACGTAGAGATACAGGAAATTTGGGGCCAAACCGAACCAATTCGGTCAGAAATTTTTGGAAAAATACTGAAACGTGTTGCTCCGCAACGCTTTAGCGTCTCTCCAGCTGAATACCCGTTCTGGGTCAATGCCCGCCAATAGTCCAGTTCAATTGTAAAATTTTCGAAATGTTTGCAAATTCCGTCCCGTCTGGGGGCACCTCGTCTCATTACGCGACACGGTTCTTCGCTTTAACAACTCGACCAATCCTATAGAGGGGGTTGGTTGTTGTCGACCCGTTTCCCGAGATTGTGGTTATTGCCGCTGGCGGCTCCGTTTCCGTTTGATTTGAGGAAGGTGACCGAACTCCGTGCACGAAAGTTTATGGGGAGGGCAACTCGGGTCGTGGGGCAACTCACGGCGTGGGGCAACTCAGGGCGTTGAGTAAAAATGACGAACGACATCTTTGTCGAAAGCCTTGACGATGTCTGCTGAGACCAAGGGTGAAGGCTCGCGTTTAGCAGTATGACGCCGTTTCTGAGGATTGTGCCGGTTTTTTCTTAGCTGTACCCCTGGGGATGGTCGATCAAACAGAGGCAAGGTGGGCGCAACGCAGCGCGGATTCCGGAACCGTTGTTCGACATGGCATCGATGGTTTGCCGGAGATCTTATTAACTCTGGATACTGAAGATAGGTTGGATATGTCACGC
>NZ_JBFHFD010000386.1:0-8298 GCF_041583735.1 Novipirellula sp. | reverse complement strand
GTCACCGAGTTGCTCGTCGACAACGGTTCGTCTGTGAACGAGTCAGCAACGTTGATGGTGATTCGCAGTCATGACTTGGATACGAAACAACAGCAAATCGAAGGGGAAATTGCGGCATTGCAGACCAGTTTGGCTGCGATCGCTGCAGGACGTAGTTCGTCGTCAAGCGAACTTCGCGAGCGAAACCGTTCCGCAAACGAACAAGTGCTGAAGGCAAAGCTCGAAGGATTGCGATTACAACGCGACTTGGTGGTCGTACAACAACAACAGCTCGTCGTGCGAAGCCCGATCGCGGGCAAAGTCGATCATTGGAACATGCGAGAAAATTTGGCATCGCGTCCGATCACTCGAGGTCAATTCCTGGCCGAGGTCTACTCACCCGAGGCAGGTTGGGAACTTGAAATCGAGGTGAACGATTCTGATTGCGGTTATCTGTTGCAATCGGATCAGGAAGCGAAACGCCGTTGTCGATTTTCACTTCGCTCGAGTCCGCAGAACATTCATGAAGCGACGCTCACTCGGTTACACGACGTCACTCAAAGGAACGTCCAAGGCGATTGGGTGATCAAGGGTGTCGTCCGTCCAGCGGACACCGATGCGGCGGGGTTGAATTCACTGCGAACCGGAGCGACTGCAAGCGTGGAGATATGGACAGGACGTCGAGCGATCGGGTTTGTTTGGTTTCGTGGTTTGATTCAGTGGTGGCGAACGACGTTATAGAAAGCCTTTTCGTAGCAAGGCTGTAGACGCAAGAGGATTTTGATTATGAACAATTATCGCGGTCTGAATCATGTACTTACGATCATTGCGTTTTCCGTGTCGGCAAATCCGTTATACGCTGAAACCGATTCACTGACGATCGAAGACTTGATCGTGGTCGTGGTTAACGAAGTTCAGGTACCAGCACTGGAAACCGGAGCGATTGACACGTTGGCGGTTCATGAAGGCATGGCAGTAAAGCGTGGCGATATTCTCGCGACGCTCGACCGTCGACGTGCGGAACTGCAACAGCGGCTCGCCAAGATCGAACTGGCAATCGCGACGGCCAATGCAGACGATTCCTCTACCATCGCGTTAGCAGAAAAAGCGTACCGACGACAACAACAACTCGGTAAACAACAGTCAGTCGACGTGACGATTGCAACACAGAAGGCGAGCAATGACTTGCGAGTGTTGGCTGCGACTAAGGCCGAAGCGGTCGCAAAAAACGAATTGGCGAGGGCATTTGACGCACGTAAACGGTACGTCGACAGTGTTTCTCAATCGGAAATTGATGGGCTAAGCCTTGCTTATGAACGAGCACGACTCGAAAAAGAGCAAGCTCGTTTTGAACGTCAAATCGACCAACTCAATGTCGATTCGGAAAAACAGGCCGAGATTGTGCAAAAGATTGCAGTGGATGAAGCCGAAATCCAGATGTCTCAATCGGTACATCAACACGAGATCGAAACCCTCGAGCAGCAACGACGCCAAAACCAAAGCGAACTCGCTGAACTGCTTCTCGATCATCACAATGTCGTCGCTCCGTTTGACGCCACCGTGGTCGACGTAATGCGGCGTCCAGGCGATTGGGTTCGGGCCGGTGACCCCGTCGTGCGATTGGTGGGACTGCGTCGGCTTCGCGCCGAAGGCTACGTCGACGCCGAGCTCAGGAAGCCGTTATTGACGGTCGATTCGCCATCCCTTTTCCTGCGTGATTCCGGCGGAAACGTGATCGAGCGAACTGGCGATATCATCTTTGTCAGTCCCGAAATTGATCCGGTGAATCAGCAAGTGCGTTTCACCGTAGAGTTCGACAACCCCGATGACGCAGTGCTCCCGGGGATGCGAATGACGATGCATTTGAGGATACCATGAGCGTGTTTGCGAATCGTTTGCGGTTGCGTCCTGATCTGAAGTGGCAACGTACCGAAATGGGAGCCCACGTCGCTTGGATTGCCAAAGATCCGTTTGCCAACGAGTATTTTCATCTCAGTGAGCGAGACCGCAGCCTGCTGCAACTCGCCGATGGCACGCGTTCGCTGAGCGAAATTACTCAGGAGTGCAAGTCGTTATTTGCACCGCAACACGTTTCACCTGAGTCCGTGGTCGAATTTTTCGCCGAAGCACTTCGCAGCGGTTTGCTGACAGGCAGCGAAGAGGGCCGTGACGCAGTCGGCGATGACACGGATTTTGACGACCACGCATCCCCGAATCAAACGACACTGCAAACGAAGGCATCGCGTCGCTGGTGGCATGAACCGTTGGCGATTCGTTTGCCCGGCGTTGCGGTCGACCGAACGCTTGACCGTTTGCTGCCATGTCTGCGAGCGGTTTTACCCTTGCCAGCGAAAATCGCTGCAATTGCATTCACGATCATCATGGCCGCGACAGCCGTGGTGTATTTCGATCAAATTGCCATGCATCTTGATGCGGTCACACGCGAGCCCGTCGCAGATTGGGGTGTGTTACTGATCGCCGTGATATTCGTCTTGAAGGTCCTGCATGAAATCGCTCACGCAGTGACATGCAAATGGTTCGGAGCCGAATGCCGTCAAATCGGGGTGATGCTGTTGTTCGGCATGCCGGTACTGTATTGCGACGTGTCGGACGCCTGGTTATTAAAACAACGTTGGAAACGAATCATGGTGTCGAGCGCCGGCATGATCGTCGAATTGTTCGTCGCTGCGATCGCAATGTTATTGTGGTTGCTGCTTACCGACTCGCTCCTTCGCGATCTTTGCGTCACGGTGATGTTCGTCGGTTCGGTTAGCACCGTGGTGTTTAATGGCAATCCGCTGCTCCGCTACGACGGTTACTACATCCTTTCGGATTGGATCGGTGTTCCCAATCTTGCTTCGCAAGCATCCGTTTCGGTGCAAACGTGGCTACGACGATTGATATGGGACGATGCCTTCTCGTTCGCACGTACCGAGTCTGCAAACCGCTTGGCAAGCCATCTGTCGCACGCTCGATTGCGGATGTACTGGGTTGCCAGTTTGTCCTATCGAATATTGATCTATGCCACGTTGGGGGTGTGGGTCTATCGGCAAGCGGATCAAGTGGATTTGGGGCCCGTCGTCGGGATCCTGTTGTTGTTGGTCCTGATGTTAGGTGTCACCCGATGGCTGCGAGCGGTTTTCTCACCCCCGCCATCGCGGCGACGAAACCGATCGGGGCTGCTGCGACGTCCCCTTGCCATCGGGGTGATTGTGGCATCAGTGATTGCCGCCGCGTTTTGGATTCCGCTTCCGCACCGGATCAAGGCCCCTATGACAATCCGCATTTCAAAATCTCAACCGATTGTGGCAGCCTCGCCAGGACGGATTGTCGATGGAATTCGCGAAGGTTCGCTGGTGAAACAGGGTGACGTGATCGCGAAATTGACGAATCCCGATCTGATGCTATCGATGGTGGAAGAGCAAACCAGGTTGCAGGCGTTGCAGACCGAGCAGACAAGTTTGCAAAGTGTCCGTCCTACAACTCGACAAATCTCAGATCGCATCCAAGTGGTGTCTAAGTCGATCGAGACGAGCCAGCATCAGTTACAGCTACTTGCTTCCGAAGCGTCACTATTGGAAATCGTGGCTCCCGCATCCGGAATCGTTTTCTCGGCCGCTCAGCGTGTGCAAAACATCCGCAATCCTCGCACGCTAAGGACATGGGACAGCACCGCGCTAGCAATGCAAAATCGTGGAGCTTGGATCGAAGCGGGAACCGAGCTCGGCAGCTTAGGAGAACCGGGGCAATATGATGCAATCGCCTTGGTTCGCCAGCAAGATCTACGTTACGTACGTGAGGGACAATCGGTTTCATTGATGCTTCCTCATCTATCGTCCGGAGCGTTCCGCGGCAAAGTGGTCGAGGTTGCCTCGTCGTCGACGGACGGAATTCCCGAAGAATTGGCGAGCAAGCGAATGGTAAATCCGTCGAACCGTGGAAACGGACCTGGCGATGCCTATTATCAAGTGCGAGTTCGATTGCGGGCGAGCGATCAAACGAACGGCCATCCGAGCCATCCGTCTTTGGCGATGCGTTCGACGGGCTACGCCAAGATCAACGTGCCTTGGACATCGCTGTGGGAGCGATTGACAACGACAATCAGCGACGCTTTCTAAAAATTCATTCCAGTGGATCGAAGCCCCCTCCACGGCAACCGATTGGGAATCGCCCCGCTTTTCATCCTCGCGAAACGGCAGGCAAAATCCCCGTAGTCTATGTGGTTTGCCAGCGTGACGCATAAATCGCTTCTTTGCGAAACCAGACAGCGGCTTGCGAACACGCTAGAATCAAAGGCAGCTTCTCGATCCCACCTCGCCTAGGAGCCTTGCCTTTGTCTGCCCCCCCATTTCATCTCGCGATGTTACTGTGCTTCGCATCGTGGGCGGTTTCTGCGATCGCCAACGATCTGGATTCGGCCCAAGATCAATTTCGGACTGGCAGCTATACGGAAGCCGAGGCGGTTGCATCGGCGGCAGTCGAAAGCGGCATTTGGAACGAACGGTGGCCGCGGTTGTTGATCCAGTGCCAATTGGAACAAGGCAAATATGCCGAGGCACTGCAAACGTACGAGAATGCAATTCGTCGGTACCCCACCAGCATGACACTTAGGATGCTGGGGCTCGAAGCGATCCGTTTCAACAATCTTTCCGAAAGAGCCGACGAGGAGCGAAAGCGATTTTTTCAGATTTTGCAAAGTTCGCCGCTTCGCTTCGCCAGCCGTGACAACCTGATCGCGGCGGGCCGCTATTTCGTCGAAGAGGGCGAGGATGCCCGCCAAGTGCTAGAGATGTTTTACGATCGCGTGCGTGATTCCAATCCCGATTTTCTCGAAGCCTACATCGCAACCGCCGAGCTCGCGTTGGAAAAAGGCGATTACAAGGTCGCGGCGGAAACGCTGGCCGAGGCCGAGCGAATCGATGACACCGATCCGCGGACGAGCTACTTGAAAGCGCGTGCATTCGAATCGTCGGATTCCAAGGTCACCATCGAATCGCTGCAACGAGCACTCGAACGGAATCCCAATCACATTCCGGCCTTGTTGATGCAAGCCGAATTGGCCTTGGATCGCGAGCTGTATGAAGATGCAAATGCCTCGATCGCGGCGGTCTTAAAAATCAATCCGTCGGAACCAGACGCGTGGGCATTGCGTAGCGTGATCGCGCATCTCGAAGGCGACACCGAACGTGAACAGGAAATGCGCCGCAAAGCACTCAGCACATGGAACCAAAATCCGCGTGTCGACTATTTGATTGGCAGCAATTTGTCGCAGAAATACCGATTCGCGGAGGGTGCCGCCTACCAACGTCGCGCCCTCGAATTCGATCCCGACTATCACGCCGCGAATTTCCAACTCGCTCAAGACCTGCTTCGTCTGGGCAACGACGACAAGGGATGGACGCTGGCGAAATCGGTCGCGGATGACGATCCGTACAACGTCGTCGCCCACAACTTGTTGACACTTTATGACCGAATCAAAGGCTTTAGCGTTTTAGAATCGGGCGATATTCACGTCCGCATGGATCCCATGGAAGCAGACCTGTATGGCGACGCGGTGCTTGAATTGTTAACCGAAGCGCGAGCGACGCTATGTGAAAAATATGACGTCCAACCCGATGCACCGATTATGGTCGAAATCTTTCCCGAGCAGAAAGATTTTGCCATCCGCACATTTGGGTTACCCGGCGGCGATGGATATTTGGGCGTTTGCTTTGGCCGTGTGATCACCGCCAATAGCCCAGCCAGTCAGGGGGAGCGACCGTACAATTGGAAGAGCGTGCTGTGGCACGAGTTTTGTCATGTCGTGACACTCGAGAAAACCAAGAACCGAATGCCTCGTTGGCTCAGCGAAGGCATTTCGGTCTACGAAGAGCGGATGCGAAACCCTGCGTGGGGTGAGTCGATGACGCCTCAATATCGCGAGATGATCTTGAGTGAATTGTTAACGCCCGTCAGCAAGTTGAGTTCCGCGTTTCTGAGTCCTCCCTCGGCTTTGCATCTGCAGTTTGCCTATTACGAGTCCTCGCTCGTCATTGAATTCCTGATTGAAAAACACGGTATTGAATCGCTGAAAACGGTTCTTGTTTCTTTAGGCGACGGGTTGTCGATCGACGATGCGTTGACGCGATCCGTGGGCTCGCTCGATCGACTTGATGTCGAATTTGCAACCTACGCCCGTGAAAAAGCGGAGGCGTTTGCACCTGATGCGGATTGGTCACGGGAAGACTTGCCCGCCGATGTAACGAAGGCGGAGCTAGCCAAATGGGTGGAAGATCACCCCACGAACTATTGGGGATTGCGGCGTCTTGCCGAAGCGTGGATTGCGGGCAAACAGGACCAAAAGGCATTGCCAGTACTCGAGAAAATCGTTGAACTCGGGGCGGTAACGCAAGAGCGGGAAGGTCCACTTGAGTTATTGGCTGACGTTTACCAGCGATTGGGCCAGGAAAAACGCGAACGTGAGACACGCGAGCAAGTTTTAGCACTTTCCAGCGATGCTTTGCCCTCGTACCGGCGTTTAATCGAGATCGCGACGCAACACGATGACTGGCAACACGTTTTAGAATACAGCGAAGCGACGCTGGCGATTCAGCCGCTACAGCCGTTTGGATACGAGCACATGGCGGTGGCCGCCGAGAAACTGAAGAAGCCAGAGAAAGAGATTCGACCGTTGAAGGCGCTTTTACAAATGGATCCGATCGACCCTGCCGCACTGAATTTCCAGTTGGCCCGTGCCTGTTTTCAAAGCGGTCAAACGACGTCTGCCAAACGGCACGTATTGTCGGCCCTCGAGGCCGCGCCGCGTTACCGGGATGCCCATCGATTGCTGTTGGAAATCGTGGCGGATTCGCAGTGATAAGCAGGTCAAGATGAGTCATTCCACATAATGATCTAAGCCGACGTTTCGCCGGTAAATACCGAACGTCTTGCTTAGAACGAATCAGAAGCAGCGGAGAGGAAAAATGATCACACGACGTTTACTGCTGATCGGCGTTCTGTTCGTCTTCGTTGCCGGGGCGGCGGTCGCCCAACGTGGATGGCGATGGCGCAATTCGGGCCCTCACACCGAACGCAATGGCGTCCCCGATTGGGAAGTCGATCCCAATTTCCCTGGCGATTTGTTTACCTTTGTGCGAATCAAATACGACTCGTATGGCGGGCGGGGAGGCGGCGGTGGTTGGGCGACCGATTACCGCGACAGCGATCTGAACTTTTCTCTCCGCTTGCAACAACTGACCTCGCTGAAGGTCAATCCAGAACCAATTGTCCTGGAATTGACCGATGATCAATTATTTGATTATCCGTTCATCTACATCATCGAACCTGGCAGCTTGGTTTTCAGTCAAGCCGAAGTCGCCGCACTTCGCCAGTACTGCTTGAACGGTGGTTTCTTGATGGTCGATGATTTCTGGGGCGATTCACAATACGAAAACATGCGTCGTGAATTGAAACGGGTCTTTCCCGATCGTGATCCGGTCGAGGTTCCGCTGTCGCACGAAATTTTTCACAACGTCTACGACCTAAAAGAGAAGCCGCAGGTGCCCGCGATCAACGCGGCACGCCGAGGTATGGCGGGCGAGGTCGGGTCGTATGAATGGGCTTCCGACGGCAGCGATACGAGTACCCCTCACTACCGAGCGATCAATGACGACGAGGGGCGGATCATGGTCTTCATTTGTCACAACACCGATCTCGGTGATGGCTGGGAACGCGAAGGCGAGAACCAATGGTACTTTGAAGAGTTTTCCGTCAAGAAAGCCTACCCGATGGGCATCAATATCGTGACCTACGCGATGACGCACTAAGTAGATGCCCCACTAAGAAACCGTTCGGCAGGAATCACCGAGTTCTAAATTAAACCAAGGAAAGCAACATGAGCACTGAAGCATTCTCAGTGGAAGAGGAAGCACGCACGGTCGAGCAAATTCGCAATGGCCGCGAGCGAATCTACGCCGAGCTTTCCAAGACCATCATCGGTCAACACGATGTGATCGAACAACTGCTAATCAGCCTGTTTGCCGGTGGACACTGTTTGATCACGGGAGCACCGGGGTTGGCCAAAACGCTGCTGGTTCGCAGTGTTGCTCAAATCTTTCACTTGAAATTTCAACGCATCCAGTTCACTCCGGATCTGATGCCCGCGGACATCACCGGTACCGAGATTTTGGAAGATTCCGGAGGTGGGCATCGCAAGATGACGTTTGTCAAAGGCCCGATCTTTGCCAACGTCGTCTTGGCGGACGAAATCAACCGGACGCCGCCCAAGACGCAGGCTGCACTACTCGAAGCGATGCAGGAGCATCAAGTCACCGCTGCGGG
>NZ_JBFHFD010000385.1:0-8307 GCF_041583735.1 Novipirellula sp. | reverse complement strand
ACCCAGGAGGAAACCGGCATTGATCCCTCCGACATCGAAATCGACCCCGAGTTCCGCTTCGAAATTCGCTACCCGGTATCCTATAAAAAAACAGGCTCACAAGTTTTTCAAAAAACGGTTCAATATTTCCTGGGGTATTTGACCCACCAACCCAAGCTCGTGCTGACCGAGCACGATGCGGCGGAATGGTTCCCATGGAATCCTCCTCATGCCATCCAAGCTGAGACGATCGACCCGCTGTTGGCGGCGGTCGCACGGCACCTTATTAACGACAGGTGACGGGCCAACGACAGGTGACGGGCCAACACAGGTGACGGGAGTAAGCCGGAATCAAACGCGAAACCAACATCCCGTTTTTTCATCGACC
Source organism: Novipirellula sp. (assembly GCF_041583735.1). NCBI lineage: Bacteria > Pseudomonadati > Planctomycetota > Planctomycetia > Pirellulales > Pirellulaceae > Novipirellula > Novipirellula sp. Next base: position 7,940 of record NZ_JBFHFD010000385.1, on the reverse strand, counting down.
ACACCCCTGTTGACGCGGCGATCTCGCTTTCCAGCCCCCAACCCCACACTCCCGTTCGTTAATAGCGTGTTGCTGATGAAACAATCTCGATTTGATAAGCCCCGAGAAAATCCAGCACAGGCACCATTGCCTCGCTAATATCGCTATCACTTAGATTGCTTGTGGAGACCGTCAAACGATCTGCCGCCGCAAGTCCACCGGTGGTCGCATCTAGCGGCAACCAAGCTCCGTCGACATGAGCAAGCGTCCAAGCGTGATACACCATTCGTGGCGATGGGGTTGCTTGATACCGAAAACCAAACGCGACTCGCGAAGCCACTCCTTTGGCACGCAGTAACGCGGCCAATAACACCGCATAGGAGGTTGCGTCGCCTTGCGCATTGCGGGCGACTTCCGAAGCGCGTTGAAACGTGCCCGAAGCGGGATTCAATTGAGTTAACCGGTTCGCCGATCGAGCCAACTCAATCGCAAGTTCACGTTCACCAAGTTTTCCCGAGCCCCCGGCAGCTTGCGCAATTCGTCGCACCATCGTTTCTGAAGAATCAATGATCGCACTCGGTTTACGGTCCGCATCGGCCACCGGAAAACGACCTTGTTGGAACCCGTTTTTGGGAGCTTCCCCCAATGTCGAAACCAGAACTAACAACGATGTCTCGTCCAACTTCCGCACAAATTGATTCGGTTGCGGTTGGACAAGCGACTTTTCCGCAGCACGTGACAATGCCGTCCGGACCAACTTGAACCCGACTCGTTTTGTCTCGCTAGGGCGATCAAGCTCACTGTTGGTTAACGTGGACGCGATCGCGATCGCAGTCTGCTGCGACTCGATGTCTTTGAGTGCAATCTCCTTGTCGGTTCGGTACGTGACCAAGTTTGATGCGGGATACAAAGCGCGTCGAATCGCTCCATCGGGCTCGGCCCAAATCACATGATAAGTTTTGCGACCTTCCCCCAGATCGGTTTCCACATCAATTTCGAGTAATTCACGTGGTTTTCCGTCGATCAGCGGAACCGTAGCCTTAGCGACGCAGTGCATGCGAACGGTGGTAACCAGCGGCTGGATCGGAGCCAGGGTTTGAAACGTTCGCTTCTGGCCGATGCGAAGCGGCGCGCGGCGAATCGACTCTTCCACCGCCAACAAGCCACGATGCTCGGTGCCCCAGGGGAATTTTTTGGTGGTCACTGCGGCACCGCGTGTTTTGACAGTGGTCAGCCCCGACTCGTCCACCGTCCCTTCGCATGTGGTGATGATCGGACCGACGCTCAAGTTGCTTTTGTAGTGCTGCAATTGTCCATCAATCGTCTCGCTGGATTGATGCGAATGACGCTGAACAAAGGCGGACACCGATCCTCGGTGAATCAACAAACAATCTTCGATATTCAGCTCGACATGCTGTTTTTCAGGATCACGCTGGCCCGCATCGCGATTCACGGTAACCGAGATGTGGCTGTACCCCACGTGCTTGTCACCCACGAAATAGGCATCCCAGGCCTCGAAATCACCACGAAATCTGCGGTTCTCCTGCGTCGCATCATCACCAGCAACCTGCTCGCCCGCGGATTCCGCATCGCCTTGCCTCGGCAGGTCGACGGAACGATACAAATCCGCCGGCGGGACCAACGGCACCCGCTCGGGAATATCGCAACCACTCAACACGCTCCACCCCAGCAAGAAACCGGTAATCCAGACCGCTTTGAACGTGGCGAAACGCTCCAGCGAAGTGCGAAAAACCTTCAAAGCGAAGCGTGAGCCGAAAAGGAACGTGAGCAATCGAAGCATGAAGCTGTCTATTTTCGAATCAGAAAAGGAAAAAGGAAACGTTGAACTTTCGCTAAGCGACAAAAAGGCATCTGAGTTGGCTCCCCGCCTCCAATCGGTCCTCATTATATCCCAGCGAGCGACAGATCCCAGTGAGCGACAGATCGAGCGAGCAACAGCTGTCCAAGCGAGCGTCAGCACCGCAATGCCTGTGTCGCAATCGCTTGAATTGGATCATCTCAAGCGACTTGTTCTCGGGACAAATCACGACAATTCCACCCATACGGGGATCGGCTCGGCCAACCAGCAAGGTGCCGGATGTAATGGATATCCGGGTATGAATGGATATACAGTCGTAAATACTCGCCGTCTTTTCCGCTTAGGTGGTCTTTGCCTGATCCCGTGAAGAACGTGACCTAGCGTTGGGTGTACTGATTCAATCGAAACCGAAGTCAGTGCACCCAACGTTATTTCACACCTATATTTTCTTGCTGCGAACGGGACTGGAAACCGAAATGGGTTTTCTCAAGCGTATACTTCGAAATGGCACCAGCGACGAAGCGGTTCGTGTGGCTTCCAACGGAAGCTTTGAAACGCTGACCGATGACGAACTGCAAACCCACATGGGGATTCGTTCCTATGGTGTGTTCGAGCTCACCGATGCGGTTCGCCCGTCGTATGATCTGCAGGTCGTACCGAAACAGGGTTTCCGATATGATCAATATGTCGACGAAAAAACGGGTCTAAGCACCCCGGTGATCCTGGCATCGGCGACTCGCCACCGAATCATGGACCTGTTCCTCGAACTGGTGGATCAGCTCGGCCCTGTGGTGGATGTGGTGCTGGAAACCAGCCACCAAGGTAACCCTCACCCCGAGGATCTGTATCGAGAACACATCGACGCCCCCGTGCTGAAAAGCATGCTGTGGGAGTTCGAGGACCTATTGCTTAACGATGGTTGCACGGGCATCGCCGTGATCAACCCCAGCAAACGTCAGGAAGTTCAACTGGACGAACACAAATTGCTGATCGCTTATGGCGATCCCCTTGATAATTTTTCGCAAACATTGATCCGGGGCGATGTCTATCCCGACGACGAACTGCAGTTCATCACCGAGGCCGAACACGTTCACAGCAGCAGCGAACGCTTCACCGGCGAGTTCGAAAAGCTGAAACACCGACTCGGGATGGATGGTGAAATGTTCTTGGACGATTACGAAGAATACGCCTGACGGTGGGATGGGGCGCAAGCCGCCGGTTAACGGCGAACGAGCCGTTTCGCCGTGATTTGCCAGGCAGTATTTCGCGGCGGAAACCGCCCCTCCTTTCCCTTTGCGACTCGACAAAACGCCGCGGGTCTGAGAGTATTCGTGGTTTCACACCTGTTCGAACGTGTCGCCAACGATAACGCAAAGCCATGTTTCTTGTCATCAGCTCAAGCCTGCATCCGACTAGCCGAAGCCGTATCCTTGCTCGCGCCGCCGTCGAACAACTTCAGCAAACTGGACGCGATGCCACCCTTTTCGACTTAGTGATCAAAAAGCTACCCGCATGCGACGGCGCTGCGGCTTACGCGGACGCAAACGTCAAAGAATTGGCGGAGTTGATTCAGCATGCCGACGCCATCCTCGTCGCCTCCCCCGTGTACAACTATGACGTCAACGCGGCGTTAAAAAACGCGGTGGAATTGACGGGACGAGCATGGACCGGAAAAGTCGTCAGTTTGATGCTGGCTGCCGGTGGTCAAGGAAGCTACATGTCGGCAATGGGATTGGCCAACAGCTTGATGCTTGATTTTCGCTGCATCATCGTGCCACGGTTCATTTACGCTACCGGCGACGCCTTCGAAGGGAATGGATTGGCCGACGAAGAAATCCAGCAACGTGTCAACATGCTGGTCAGCGAAACAACGAAGCTTGCCGACGCGATCAATCGATCGCTCTAGCGTTTTCCGGCGCGCCCGCGGTCGAAGGGTCGCTGCGATACAGCCCACGCTGCTGAATCAACGCTTCGACACCACGCGGGGTGCGGTACCGAATGCTTCGCCCCTGTTGCACACGCTGGCGAAGCTCGCTGCTAGAGAGTTCGATGATCGGCATTGCGATCACGCGGGACGCGATGTCATCAATTCGGTCTTGGTCAACCAGTCCCTGCAGCACCGAAAAATCAATTGCCTCTTCGCCTCCGCGCTGGACCACCGCAGGCGTAATCAATTCGAGCAGCCGCTGCGGTTGATGCCAGAGCGGTAGACTCGCCAAAGAGTCGCTGCCGATGATCATAAAAAATTGAGCCTCGGGCATTTCCTGGATCAATTCCGCCACCGTATCCACGGTATAGCTGATCTCACCCCGGGCGATCTCGCGTTCGTCCAATTCGTAGTAGGGGTTATCCGCCAGCGCCAGCTTTAGCATCTCGACACGATCCTCGCTCGAGGCGACCGCTCCGGCTAGTTTCAGCGGTGACGTTGCGGTGGGGATCCAGCGAACGTGGTCGAGCGACAGTGTTTCTCGCGCCGCCTCGGCGATCCACAAATGCCCCACATGGACGGGGTCAAACGAGCCTCCGAAAAGTCCAATTCTCATCAATCTCGATTCTTTCTTTTTTTGGGGGGCATCAAGAGCGATTTCGTTGGCAAAGCGAAATTCGCTGCAGATCGCTTGACCAGACTTGTCCAGCAAACCAGGAAAATAGAGGAGATAAGGGGGTTCGCACGAGGGATGCGATTCTGATGGGTGAGCACGGAACTTGGCATTCTTCCTCCCTTATTCTTCCTTTTATCCAACATACACTATGCTAACCTCCATACCATCCGATCCTGTTCCGCCTACCGTCGGCACCCCGACCATGTCCAAGTTTGATTCCCGCCCCCGAACGCAGCATGATGCTGACGTGGCCCCGAGCTCATCGGCGGAACAGCCTCAATCTAATGAAGGGGGCAAATCCGAGGCGTTTGATTTGTCCGCAGATCTGGCGATCGACGGATCGATGTTTGCAGATGACTCGGATCACGAGGCCGCAAAAAAGGAGGACAGCGCGAGAGCACAGCAAGCCGAACTGTTTGAAACCGAGCCTCCGCCGTGGGAACTGACTGTCGAGGACGACATCGCCGTCGGCCGCATCGTGTTTAGCGAAGCTCCCTACGGTCCCTACGATTACCAAATCCCCGAGGCCGAACGCGAGCATTTGAAACCAGGGATGCGAGTCCGCGTCCCGCTCGGTAAACGTCGCCATCCGATGATGGGTTGGTGCATCGAGACGCGGATTGGTTACCAGGGAAAACGAGGTTCCTTGCGTGAAATTGTCGAGGTGCTCGACGACGAACCACTATGTGACCCCGCCTTGGTGCGTTTGGTACTGTGGATCAGTCATTACTACCAAGCGCCCACGGGGCAAGTCTTTGACACCTTGATCCCCTCAAGTGTGCGATCGAACGCGGGGACTCGCGAGCGGGCTTATTTGACCCCCAACCCCGACCGCAGTGACGAAAAATCAATCGAGTTGCTGCCGAAAAAGCAGCAGGCGGCCTTTCGATTTCTGATTGCCGCCGGCCGACCGATGACGGCGTCCGAATTGATGGTGCATGCCAAGTGCACGCGAGGGCCGGTTAGCGGATTGCAATCCAAAGGGTACATCGACGTTTCGATGCAGCGTGAAATGACTGCCACGACGCCGATGCGTTGGCAAAAAAATGACGGCGAAAGTCAACAAACGCATATTCCTAGCGAAGAGCAGACCGCCGCACTGGAGCGAATTAGCGCCGCGATCGAATCGGGCACTGGCAAAACACTCCTGCTGCACGGAGTGACCGGCAGCGGCAAGACCGAAGTGTACATCAAGGCCATTGAGCAGATCGTGCGTGCCGGTCGCGGCGCAATCGTGATGGTTCCCGAAATTAGCTTGACGCCGCAGACGCGAGGGCGATTCGAGCGGCGATTCGAAACGGTCGCGGTGCTGCACAGCCAAATGACTCCGTCGGAACGGCATTTCCAGTGGCAGCGGATTCGCCGCGGTGAAGTGCAAGTCGTGGTCGGCCCCCGCAGCGCCGTGTTCGCGCCCATGCCGCGATTAGGGCTGATCGTGATGGACGAAGAACACGATGCCTCGTTCAAACAAAACGAACAACCACGCTATCACGCTCGCAAAGTGGCCCATGCCCGCGCCATGTCGCTTGGCATTCCGCTGATCTTAGGCAGTGCGACGCCGTCGATGGAAACATGGCACGCCACCTCCACCGGGCATGCCGAATTGATTCCGATGAACGAGCGAATTAACCAGCGTCCGATGCCGAGTGTCGAATTGGTGGATTTGCGAATTCGCGACGATCGGACTCGGGGTGCAATCAGCCGTCCGCTACATCTCGCCGTCCAAGAAACGCTGAACGAAAAAGGGCAAGTGATTCTGCTGTTGAATCGGCGTGGGTTTGCTACCACGATTCAGTGCCCCTCCTGTGGTCACGTTGTCGCGTGCCCGGATTGCGACATGCCCTTGACCCATCATCGTGACGGTGGCAAAGCGTGTTGCCACTATTGCGATTACACGATCGCGACACCGCCGTGGTGTCCGGCATGTCGGTTCGATGGCATTCGCTACGGCGGGTTAGGGACGCAGCGATTGGAAGTCGAAGTCAAAGCACGTTTTCCAGATGCCTGCATCGCTCGCATGGATAGCGACACGATGAAACGCCCCGGCAGCCATCAACGCGTGCTGTCGGCATTTCGCAGTGGTGAAGTCAACATCCTGCTGGGCACACAGATGATTGCCAAAGGGCTCGATTTTCCGAATGTGTTATTGGTCGGCGTGATCAATGCCGATAGTGCGTTACACTTTCCTGATTTCCGTGCAGCCGAGCGAACGTTCCAATTGGTTACGCAAGTCGCTGGCCGAACCGGCCGCGGTGATCGCGGCGGCCGTGTGATCGTACAAACATTCTCGCCCGAGCATCCGGCGATCCAAGCAGCATCGCGGCACGACTATCATCAATTCGCGACAGACGAGATGGTCAATCGACGCAAGTTCAATTATCCGCCGCTCGGTTCGGTCGCTCGCATCATCATCCGCGGCGTCGTCGAAGATGTCACCGAAGCGGTCGCCGATTCGCTGCTGGGACGACTCGAAGCCGCCCGCCAAGCGCTTGGGTCGGAAGTCCGAATCCTGGGCCCTGCCCCGCCACCCATTCCCAAATTGCGTGGCAAGTATCGATTCCACCTGCTACTGCAATCCACCGATAGTGCTCAGCTAGGCGAGACAATTCGCCGGGCCACCGACTCGTTCACGATTCCCGAGAAGGACGACGTCCAATACGTCGTCGACATCGACCCGATCGATATGCTGTAGCATGGTTTGGCAAACTACCGCTTCGCCGTATAGCGATGAGTCGCAATTAGTTTTTCCAGCGAACGCGGATGTCCGACGACGTGCAAGCGGAAAGCGACCGGCAAGACCGCGCCGCAATCGAAGTCCCCCGCAGTCAAATCCACGCCCGGCACTAATGCTCGCTACTGCGAGGTTTGCTGCTTCTCGATTTGCAGCGGCGGGTTAGGGTGACAACCGCACTTGTTTCCATCCCCCATCGTGTTGCTTATAGGCGATGCGATCGTGCAGTCGGCTGGGGCGTCCCTGCCAAAATTCGATCCAAGTTGGTTTCAAGGCATAACCGCCCCAATTTTCGGGACAAGGAACTTCGCTTCCCTCGTGCTCGGCAATCAATTCTTGCATCCGAGTTTCTAAATCTTCTCGCGAGCTCACTTCGCTCGATTGGCGGCTGACCAGCGCCCCCAATTGGCTCTCACGCGGACGGCTCTGAAAATACGCAACGGCATCCGCCCGGGATGCTTTGCGGACGCTTCCCTCGATGCGAATTTGCCGCTCCAAGTGCGGCCAAAAGAAACAAAGGGCCGCTTGAGGATTGGCGGCCAACTGTTTTCCCTTGATTGAGTCGTAGTTGGTGAAAAAATAGAACTCACCCTCTTTGACCTGTTTCAGCAATACCACTCTTGAGGTCACCGCTCCCTGAGGGTCCGCAGTCGATAGCGTCATCGCATTGACCTCGAACCACTCCGGTAACGGTGATTCATTGGCTTGCTTGAACCAAACATCGAACTGAACCATCGGATCGGGATCGACGTCTTTTTTATCGAGTCCACTGAGCGTGTAAGTTCGTCGCATTTTCTCGATCGACATT
>NZ_JBFHFD010000384.1:0-8315 GCF_041583735.1 Novipirellula sp. | reverse complement strand
TATTTCGACGTCATCGGATTGCCGCCGACGCCCGAACAAGTCGCTGCGTTTGTCAACGACACGTCGCCTGATGCCTATGAACGGCTAGTCGATTCGCTGCTGGATTCAAAAGGCTATGGTGAACACGCGGCGCGGCAGTGGTTGGATCTGGTCCGCTATGCCGATTCCGACGGCTACCGCGCCGATAGTTTTCGTCCGACCGCATGGCGTTATCGCGATTACGTGATCGAGTCCTTCAACGACGACAAACCGTACGACCGATTCACGCAGGAACAACTCGCCGCGGACGAAATGTTCCCGGACGACGTGGCCGCTCGCGCGGCTCTTGGTTACCTGCGTCACTGGGTCTACGAATGGAATATTCGCGATGCACCGGGGCAATGGAAAACGATCCAAGAAGATCTGACCGACACGACCGCGGATGTCTTTATGGGACTGGGTCTGCAGTGTGCCAAATGCCACAACCATAAATTCGATCCGCTGTTGCAAAAGGATTATTTTCGCCTGCAAGCCTTCTTTGCACCCATCATGCCCATCGACATAACGTTGGCCAGCGACGAGGAGATTCAGTCCTATCAAGCGGAGCTAAAGATCTGGAAAGCGGCGACGCAATCGATCCGCGACCAAATCGACAAGATCGAACAACCCTATCGCGACAAAGTCAAGAATCAGGCGATCGACCGTTTTCCCGAGGACATTCAAGCGATTGCTCGTAAACCGCCTGCAGACCGCACGCCCGCCGACGAACCGATAGTTTATTTGGTGCAGCGGCAAATCCAAGCCGAATACGACCGTTTGAACAACGTCATCAAAGCGGCGGACAAGGACCGATTGGTCGAACTTCGCCGTGAACTCAAAGCATACGACAAATTGAAACCGAAGCCGTTGCCCACGGCCATGGGCGTGTCCGACAATGGTGCGATCGCCCCACCGACCGTGCTTCCCAAACGAACGGACGAACCGATCGAGCCTGGTTTTCCCACGATCATGCAAGAATCCACAGCGGAGATCAACCGCGATGCCGTGGTCACTACGGCACCGACCACCGGGCGACGCACGACTCTTGCACTGTGGTTGACCGATCCCTCGAACCCCGTGTCGACTCGCGTGATCACAAACCGCGTTTGGCAAAGTCACTTTGGCCGCGGTCTGGCTGAGAACACTAGCGATTTTGGCAAGCTTGGCAAACCGCCGACGCATCCTGAACTGCTTGATTGGATGACCGCAACGTTCATCGAAAACGGCTGGAGCCTGAAATCGTTACATCGAATGATCTTGCGCTCGGCCACCTATCGCCAATCGACCGAACATCCTGACTTTGATACCTGTCACACGATCGATCCGGCCAATGAATACTATTGGCGACGTGACACGCAGCGATTGCAAGCCGAACAGATTCGCGATGCGTTGCTGACCGTCACGGGGGATTTAAAAGACCGTAGCGGCGGTGGTGCCGTGCTTGGCGACTCGCCCTATCGCAGTATTTTTGTTCGCAGCATGCGGAACTCGCCCGATGAATTGCTCAGCAGTTTTGACTTGCCAATGTTTTTCTCGAGCAATTCGTCGCGAAACACGACGACGACCGCGGTCCAGTCGTTGATGATGATCAACAGCGATCTTGTACTTGGGCATGCTCGCAAGTTGGCAGCGAATCTTTCCAAGACCACAAGTGATGTCAGCACACAAGTCACGCAAGCGTGGCAGCGAGTGTACGGCCGCGAGCCGTCGCAGGACGAAATACAGCAATCACTAACCTTCATTGATGCTCAAACCCAACAACTGCAAAGCAAACAAAGCGATCGCAACGAAGGAAAAATCGAAACATCCAAGTTGCCCTACCGTGACGGACAAGCGGTTCGTTTCATGGTCGACGATCCGTCGCTGAAATTGGCGATCGCCCACGATGATCCAATGAATGTCGGTGACTTTACCATCGAGACGTTCTTTCAGCTGCGATCGATTGCCAACACCGGCACCGTTCGCACGATCGTGGGCAAATGGAACGGTGACACCGGCGGCCCGGGTTGGCGTTTCGGCGTCACCGGAATGGGATCACGCCGTAAACCCCAAACCTTGGTACTGCAAATGTTTGGCGAACTCAGCAGTGGTAAGTATGGCGAAGCAGCAATCTTTTCGGATCACCACATCGAAATGAATACGCCCTATTACGCTTCGGCCAGTTTTCAAGCGTCTAAAGACGGCAAACCCGGCAAGGTCACATTTTACTTGAAGGATCTCTCTAACGATGACGAACCTTTATTGCCCGCGGTGATCGAGCACAACATGGCCGGAAATTTCTCGAATAAAGTGCCGTTCACGATTGGCAGCGTCAGCGGCCGCAACGCCCAAACTTTTGACGGGTTAGTGGACGATATCCGCTTCGTTGGCCGCGGATTGAACGTTGATGAGATCCTGTACACGGTCGAACGATCTGTCAGCGACACGATTGGCCATTGGCAATTTGAACTCGATCCCGGTGTGATGCAAAACAGTGCCAACGATCGTTTGTCGATTTCGGCACAAGGCGACTCGATCATTTCGCTGTCAGCGTCCGAAGCGGCATTGGTCGATTTTTGTCACGCGTTGCTCAATTCAAACGAGTTTCTTTACGTCCATTAACCCTGGATCACTCCGCAGTCAAAACGTCTCTCCATCCCATCTTTCTCCCACCGACGACGACACTCCATCCCCCGTCGTGCATTAGGAAAGTCATGTCCATTTATAAACCAAACAATCGTCTCGCGACCATCGATTTGCCGCACTACGCACTTCCATCGAGTCGTCGCGAATTCCTAACGCGAAGTGGTGCTGGTTTTGGGGCGTTTGCATTGGCAGGCATGATGTCCGAAGCCACCGCGGGGCCTGCGGCGGCAAGAATCGCGGACCGTGCGGACGCATCCGAGATCAACTTAAATCCACTCGCCGCCAAGCCGCCTCATTTCGCACCGACGGCAAAGCGAGTCATCTTTCTGTTTATGGAGGGTGGCCCGAGTCATCTGGATCTTTTTGATCCTAAACCGCTCTTGCAAAAATTAGCGGGCCAACCGATTCCGGCCAGCTTTGGAGAAGTGGTCACGGCGATGGGCGAGATGCGATCGCCGCTGCTCCCCAGCAAACGCAAATGGAAACAACACGGCGAATCGGGAACCTGGGTTTCGGATTGGTTGCCCGAAACCGCCAAGTGCATCGACGACATTGCCGTGATTCGGTCATGCTGGGCCAACGGCATCAATCATTCGGCGGGCGTTTGCCAAATGAACACCTGTTCGATCCTAAGCGGTCGTCCATCGCTAGGCAGTTGGGTTAGCTACGGGCTTGGCAGCGAAAATGACAACCTGCCCGCCTTCGTTGTGATGCAGGACAACGGAGCTCAGATCGTCAATGGACCGCGCAGCTGGGGTTCCGGATTCATGCCCGCTGTCTATCAAGGCACTCGGCTAAGCGAAGGCAAACAGCCGATCCCCTACTTGAATCCCCCCGAAGGCATGACCGATCTGCAGCAGCAATCCAAGCTGGCATTTTTGAATCAACTGAACCAGCGGTACGCAAACCAGCATCCCGAGCAAACCGAATTGGAAGCTCGTATCTCGAGTTACGAGCTGGCGTTTCGCATGCAATCCGAAGCCCCCGATGTGATCGATCTCGCACGCGAATCAGCAGAGACCAAAGCGATGTACGGGATCGACCAAAAGGAAACCGCCTCGTATGGTCGGCTGTGCTTGTTGGCTCGGCGGATGGCCGAACGGGGTGTCCGGTTCATCCAGCTGTACCATGGGGCGGGCAGCAAGTGGGATTCGCACTCGAATATCGAAGGCAACCACAGCAACATGTGCCGAGCGATGGATTTACCGGTCGCAGCATTGTTAAAGGACCTGAAACAGCGTGGCATGCTGGAGGAGACGTTAGTGGTTTGGGGCGGCGAGTTTGGCCGCACGCCGATGTCCGAAAAGGGCAACGGGCGCGATCACAACCCCAGCGGGTTTACGATGTGGATGGCTGGCGGTGGAGTCCAAGGAGGGCAAACGATCGGCGAAACGGACGACCTCGGGCTGCATGCGACAGTGGACCGATTGCATGTCCACGACTTGCACGCTTCGATCTTGCATTTGCTTGGACTTGGCAACCGGCAATTGACCTACATCCACAAAGGCCGCCCCGAGAGCCCCACGGTCAACGAAGGCGAATTCTTTCGCCGTCTCGTCACCGGTTAGTACTGCGATGGGATGTGGTGGCCAATGCCAATACACCGCCGTCCAAACCATCCTGCCTCCCAATCGCCAGAGTTGCAATGCTTCACATGGAGCCGGACTGGGCGAGGTCCGATTCCATGGGATTTCGACCATTGGAAGTCATCACAATGGAGGTGCGCATGTGCTTCTCGGCGACGGTGCCGTGAAGTTTGTCACGGACAGCATTGAAGCAGGCTCGGTGGACAGCCTCTATCCGAGTGCAGGCGACGAAAGTCCATTCGGATTTTGGGGAGCACTCGGCACTAGATCTGGAAGAGAGTCCGTGACGAATGCGGCTCCATTCTAAGGAGACAACAAGACAGGCTTGGGCAGCAAGATTCAAGATAAAATGCATTCTCGCCCCCCTGACTTCCCTAACGGATCTCCGCGAGTCACCAGCACGCATTGCTGATTTCCCCGTTCTCAACTGCAGTTGTTTGCTATTTGCTCTGCAACTTGTGTAAGCAAACCGATCTTAAGCTGCTCGGCAGTAGGAACATTTCCAAACATGGGTGGGTAAGAATGATCCAAGTAGCCCAGGATCATTTTACGAGCCTCTAAGACAATGGTTGATGGCGTTCCCGGTAAAATTGAGGTATTTCGCCGATGCGTACGAATGCATGGAGTTTGATCGTCACCAACATCAACAAGGTGAATGCAACAAGCAGTTCCTAGCTACCACAAGGTAGGTTGATGCGGGTTCGGGACGATGATCGTCGGACTATCATAAATTGCCGGAGAAAGAGACGAGAAAAAGATGCACGAGCCCAATCGCTGGCCTGGATAAGATTGTGCAGGTGGCCACGCTTTCTCAAGTTTGAATTCTACAGTCGTAGCGGCATTGCTATAAACATCAGAAAATAACTAACATAAAAAACCAGGCGGCTTAACTTTGCAAGCATTATGTTATGGCGAGATCACATTGAGGTCACGATTAGGAACTCTCGGTCTTGGATGTGCAAATGAATCAGCAAACGAAGCAAGATTAGCTAGGAAGCGATAACGTCATTCGCCGGAATGACCAGACGAACTACAGCATATCGAGTTGAGACTAGGATTAAGAACCGAAGATTCAGCCTGTCCTCGGTAAAGCCGCTCCTCTGCGATTCCACAATTGCTTCCTGCCCATCCGCTGCCGGTTTTATTTAAGCTCCTTGACGCAAATCTAGTTACTCGATGTTTCAGTCGACTCGCAAACACAACCGTCGTCGAAGCCAGTCTCCGCGGTCACGATGTCGCCGGGTGCTGGAATCGCTTGAACCACGCCGCCTGCTGGCATCGCTCGTGATCTTCGAGACCGACGACACAACTTCGGTTGGTGAAAGTGCGATTGCGGCTGATACGTTCACGGTCGCCTTGGACCAACCGCCGAACTCGCCAGTCGTTGTCTCAATCGCCAGCGTGGATCCAACGCAAGTCCGTGTCAACAACACTCAAATCACCTTTGACACTTCGAATTGGGATCAGCCACAAACAGTCACGGTTGAAGGGGTCAGCGATTCGATTGACGAGCCGGACCAGACTATCGAGATCGCTGTGGCGGTGGTTGACGAATTGTCTGACGAGATGTTTCATGAGGCAATTGACCAGTCGGTCGACGTTACTATCGTCGACGACGATGTTGCCGGGCTCGCGTTCTATGATGTTGACAGCGTCATTCAATTGACCGAAGACGGATTCAGCAAGAATTTTTCGGTGGCGCTGACCAGCGAACCGACGTCGGAGGTACGCGTGCAATTGGCGATCGATGCCCAGCAATCAAAGATCTTTCAGCCGGGCAGCATCTACAGCATCGGCAACTCACTTTCGTGGAACGCGCGGCCTCCCTTGCTGGACGGAGATGTCGAGTATCACAATGATTGTGGCAAAAACCTACAGTTCATCTTTGACAACCCCGAGTCGCCCTGCACCAACACGTCGCGATTATGGACCGATGCTCTGTTGAACCAGCAATATGACTGGGTAGTCGTCCAACCTTTCTTCGGTACAACGATTACGCAAGACGCAGCAGTCATCAACCATTGGATGAGCCTGCAGCCCGATGCCGTGTTCGTAATTCACACCGGATGGAGCACACACGTCGATCGAGATGCTGATTACAACGGCGGCAACCCGAACGACCAGATGGTCCATTCGCCCGAATATTTCGATGATTTAATCGCTCAACTGCAGGGAACGCAAGGCAACCAAGATCGTGTCATTCGTTCGACACACGCGATCAACATTTTGGATTCGTTCTACGACGATTTTGCTGCCGGTGTCTCGCCATTTGATGATGTGACGACCCAATTTTACATCGATCACATTCACATGACCCCACTGGGTCAATACTTTGCACACAGTGCATTGCGTCAGGCATTACGGCAGCCGCTGAGCAATCTTCATTTTCGGTTCCTCACACCGGAGGTGATCGAATACATGAATAGCAATATCGAACAGTACTCGACAGGTGCTGATTTCGGTTCGCTCGAGATCGTGTTTGACAGCACGAATTGGTCAACGCCGCAATCGATCACCGTCTCGCCGACCGACAACGCCGAACTTGGCTCGATCATTTCGCTCGTCGTTGATCCGACAACGGCTGACGCCAACTATGCAGGGCTTCCAACATCAAGTCTGCCTGTCAACATTTTGGCACTCAACGATCGGCCACGCTTTGAACTGAGCGGTGATGTGTTGGTGAATGAAGATTCGGGGCTTAGTACGATCACCGATCTATTTGCGGCGATCGACACTGGACCGGGCGAAGACGACCAAACGGTGATTGGGTACCATGCCACCAATCTTAGCGACGAGTCATTGTTTGATACGCTGCCCTCGTTTGATGAAACTGGCAACTTAATCTTCTCGTCAAAAAAAGACGCCGTTGGCTCGGCAACGCTCGAGATCTCGATTCAAGATGACGGAGGAACTGAAAACGGGACGCATGATACCTCATTGCCCCAGTTGCTAACGATCACGATCGCCCCTGTCAACGATCCACCCACCTTCACAATGATCAACCCGCCCGTCATCGGCAAGAACGCAGGGCCACAAATCGTCGAAGGATTCATTCGTGAGATCATCCTGGGACCGAATGACGAGTCGACACAGAGTCTAATGTCAGTTTCGGTTGTCAACATCGATCGCCCCGAGTTGTTCGAGACGCCGCCGACAATCGATCTCGATGGGAAACTGCATTACACGCCAGCGGCGAATCAGTTTGGAACCAGCACATTTTCAGTCACGATTCAGGATAATGGCGGTACAAACGCCGGCGGTCGTGACGTTTCGGATTCCCAAACCTTCACGATCGAGATTGATGCGGCGAACGCCGGTCCGAGCATTCTCGGGCCGACACGAGTAACTAGTTTACAGCCGTTTGATCTGTTGATTGACTTCCGAGAACCGGTTGACGGCTTTTTGCTGCAAGATACCGTAATCGCCGGTGGCAACGCGATCCAAATGGTGGACATGGGTAACGGTGTCTACAAGGTGACCATCGTTCCCAATGGAGAGGATCTTATCACGTTCGATGTCCCTGCGGGTGTTGCAACAAACAGCGAGGGCGTACCCAACACGGCAGCCACGCAGTATGTGGTGAGTGTCGTTCCAATTCCGACACCCGTCATCAGCGGCCCAACAAATCCAATTAACGCAAATCGATTCGATGTGACGATTGATTTCGGAGAATCGGTCAGCGGCTTCTCCCTTAACGAGATCGACGTCACCGGCGGCAATGCAATCAACGCGGTGATTCACGGCGGCGGGCTCTTCACGGCGACCATCCAGCCCAATGGCGAAGGAACCGTTATTGTCGATATCGCGGAGGGTGCCGCCAAGGACCATGACGGGAATCCAAGCCTTGCAGCGACATCCTATACCGTTGTCGGCGACACAATCACGCCGACGCCCATCATTTCAGGGCCAAACAGCCTCACGAATTCGCCCCAGTTCGACATCACGATCGATTTCGGTGAAACGGTCAACGGATTCAATTTACGAGAGATCGATGTTACTGGCGGAGACGCGATCAACGCTGTGATTCAGGGCGACGGAGTGTACACGGTAACCATCGTGGCGATCGGCGACGGCACCGTCACGATC
>NZ_JBFHFD010000383.1:0-8326 GCF_041583735.1 Novipirellula sp. | reverse complement strand
GGCAACGGGTAACCGAAAAGCCATCCAGCGAACCAAAAGGATTTGTAGCAACGAGCCGTACCTCGCCAACAAAAAATGGATTAAAATCAAGGCAATCAAAAACGAGACTCCAGCATGGAGTCACTTCCCCCATAAAGTACGACACCGAGTCGTACATAACACCGTTGGTGGATCAAAGGCAGCGTCTCGCTGGACTAATGACTAAGTCAAGCTCTAAACCCCCTGGCACATGTTTTCACTGTGCAGGGCCGATCTCAAATGGCGTCGCATACGTTTCAGCGGGCGCATTGCTGCTGGACGAGTCACGGCGAAATAGCATCCATGATGATTTTGACGATTCGAGGCATTTGGCGTTCATGAACGTTGGATATCACGGCACGCAAACCGACATGTCTGACAGTGCGGATATTCGGGTCGTTAACGATCTACCAGGCGGCCAATTTGATTTATCGTTTTGCGGTTTGGCCTGCTTGAAATCGTGGTTTAATGCGATTGTGGATGGAATCCAAAACGACGTTGATTCTGGTGAGACAAAATCGGGTTGACCCTAGACTTGCCCACCAACAAAGAACATCCGCAAAGTTGCTTCGCAATCGCCTGCGGTCTTTGTTCAACGTGCGTCCTGTTGGTAGAATCACTCGTTAATCAAAGTCGTTGTCTTCGTTCACGGCGAAGACGGATGTTTTAACCGTTACGTGACCTAAGCATTGGTGATTGATACCGTCTTCCATTACGAACGCGTGATGCGGATGGCGCAAGACAATTTCGCCAACACCGAGATTCGCTTCTTCGGCAACGTCGTGACTGGTGCGTTGTCGCTGACCGATTCCGTTCTCGTTCCGGTAATCGGTGGCGATCCCATCCCAACAACTCTCGGTCGATTCACCGAAGACTTCACGCAAACTTGGCTGCACCGAACACGAATCTTCGCTAATCGCACACTAACATGAATGCTTCACCGGTCGCCCAACTTCTTGAGGTTTGGGAGCAGCGAGGGACGGGCCTGACCCCAAACCGATAATCAAGGCAAGACGCTTCAGGATGACATGCGACTGGATCTTGAAGCCACGTTGGTGGACGTCCCCGAACTTTAGGCAGTCCGTGCAACCAGATGCGCCCAGCGCACTCGGTTGAGCTGCTGCGTTGGGCGCCGCTTTATCACGCGTTCAAAAGAGAACAGGAAAATGGGCTACAGAAAGATGAGGATGCTGCAATTTAGGTCTGACCATCTTTCTGTTGCATCATTCTTTCTGTGGTTTCCTTTTCGCCGGGGTGGCGTTTGGTTCGTCACAAATTGACACGAATCAGCACGCGTTCTGTGCAGACGGCCCAGCGTGCCGTTTAAAACAGAGTCCGTACACGGAACACGGTACCTAAGCGCCGCAGCAACCCCTGCGTCTTAGAATTGCAACTGGCCACCGAAGTTGAGGCCTTGCGCCCAGTAATCGGTTTCGACAAAACTGAATTGCGGGCGGAGCGAACCGGTGACGGGATTGTTGGGTTCGGGAATCAAATTCGGATTCACATTGCGGTCGATTTGATCCCCGGCGCGGACGACGTTGGGAAAGTACAACAGCGAATAGCCGACCGTGGCATGAAACCAACTGGTGATGCGAACACCGAGCGTCAATCCGAGTTCAGGGATCATCGTGAACTCTTTGTCACGATACGAACCGATGTTGCTGGTTTGGGTCAGCAAACCACCGGGATAACGTTCGGTGACGCCATTTTCGGTGATCGAGGTGGTGCCCGAGATGTTGACTCGCTGCGTGTTCGTACCGACGGCGACTCGCATGGTCGATTCAAGCCAGGCGCGGTCGAACGTCGCTTGGTGAATCACGCCGAGCTGCAGTCCATTAAACCGGTTCTCGGTACTGAATTGTTCGCTCAGCTCGATCGTGCCTGGCACGCCGACAACTTGAGACGAAAGCGACTCGGAGAACGACA
This sequence comes from Novipirellula sp., assembly GCF_041583735.1. NCBI lineage: Bacteria > Pseudomonadati > Planctomycetota > Planctomycetia > Pirellulales > Pirellulaceae > Novipirellula > Novipirellula sp. The sequence goes on along the minus strand of NZ_JBFHFD010000383.1, from coordinate 6,379 downwards.
AGCGATCATCGAGTTGCAGATTTCGATAACCGATGATCCAGTCGATTCGATCGAGTTCGCCACAGTTGTTGCAACCGGCAAACGTTGGCATCAGCGCGGCTCGCACGTTGATCATGGCCGATCGAAGATCGGTGTCAGAACTGATATTCAGGGCACCGTTGACGACACCGGGATAGGAGACGAGTTGGGCAGTTTCTCGGTCGTTGGTCGTATCAAAAAAGGGCCTCGCCAAAATAGGCGTCCCATCGCCTGCGGCCGAAAAACCGTCGCCGTCGTCGAACAGCCCAAAGTATTCGCCTTCGATCGCAAACGAGCCTTGCGGAGTGATCCAAAATCCCGCTTTGCCGCGAAACCCACTGTGTCCGCCGTCATTCAATTCGCCGCCGCCAAACAGCACGGCGGTCCCTGATTCGCCGAGAATTCCCGCACGGTTTTGCGGCGTTCCATCTGGGCTCGTCGTCACCAACGGAGGCGTATCCATCCCTGAGGCTTCCCAATACAGATATTCACCGCGGATCCATAGCCGGTCGGCAATTCGCTGCTCCATGTTCGGCACAAAACCACCGATCGACGGGAACGAGAACATGTTACCGCCGCTGAACAAATTGCCACCTCCCGCCGACGTCTGAGCCGAATAGGGATCAAACGAGCCGGAATTGTTGACGATCACATTGGGGCCAGCGGAATAAACGCCCTGAGCCTCCACCGTCCCGATCACGGAAACGACGAGCGAAACGAAAGTGAAAAACGCGGAAATCAACAACCGAGGGGTCACTGAGACAAACTCCAATTTTCGGAAATTTAGCCAGATTTCCTAAAGAAACCTGGCAGTCTCGGCTGACAGTCCGTAATTTTTGCCGCGGAAGTCAAGATGAATTGCCCCGGTTTCTAGCCGGTGATCGCTTCTTCGCTACTTTTGGACGTGTTCTCTACCGGTGCCACGGATCGGCTCCAGCGTGATGCGGTGGAATCGGTAGCGGCAATCATAACTTCCCAACATCAACGCTTGATCGTTCGGCGTCGACCAGTAATCCGAGAGCGACAAACGCGAGGCGTCGCCTTGCCAATCCACGATCCGATGTCCATCGACCGACATCTGCACACGTTCACTTCGCACCTCGACGACCACTTGTGACATTTGGTTCTGTTTGAACAAGTTGCCAGAGAAGGTGGTTTGGTTGCCCACATTCTTGTTGTCGATGTTCTCGATCGCCGACTTGGCGACATCCGTTTTGCCATAGTTAAATAAGGCTGCGAACCGCTTGTCACTCGCCCTCAATCCAAACAACAAAGCATCGGGCGGATCAAGTGGTTCCACGATCGCAACGATGCGATACTCGGCGGGCGGCGTGTAGGGCAGTTCGATGCGGACTCCGTAGCCTTTGCTGCTTTCCAGTTTTCCATCGCGTTTGGTCCATTCGCCAGTTGAAAATGCATGCGAAGGATCGATAAATGACAGCAAATCGACTTCGTTGTCAGGAAACGGGGCAATGACTTTTGAGTCCGATGGATCGCCCGCAATTGATGTATCGCCCGCGATCACGGACACGCGTGCCTGAAAAAGATCATCCGAGAGCGTGCGCGGCAACGGATTCTGATTCGCTTCGGATCGCACTTGTAGATACCCCCAGATCTCAGCGGTTTCCCCCGAATGGAGTTCGGCGTCGACGCGGTAGCTGATTGGAATCTCACGGTCAAAACGCCCAAGCGAAACCGTTTCCGGTTGTGCGGCGGAGACGACAGTAGGAACATCGATCCAAGGTGCGTCGATTGCCGTTTGATAGCGAACGCGAAGTGATTTGACTTGTACATCTGCAGGCCAATCCAATTTCAAGCTCACGTCTTGATTTGGTTTAGGCACCATCGGCTCGGGAATCGCTCGAAAACGCGTAAACAGCTCAAGTGCTAACGACGATTCGTCGCTTTGGTTCTCAAGCGACTCTGGGGACGCAGGCTCCCATCCCATTCGACTTTTCTGTTCTTTGTCGAGCCACGATTCGCTGATCCAACCGCGGTATTGTCCCATGCTCATCACCGAACCATTGCCTGGTTCTGGGTGCGGCAACCCAACGGTGTGCCCGCAGCCTTCGTGATAAACAACGCAGTCAGTGCCACGATAGGGCACCCGCCATCCATCGCCGCTGACCAATCCCCAACCGACACCACGATTGGCCAGATAGGCTGCCCGTGCCCCCCCTGAGGTCGCGCCAGGGAAATGTTGTCCTTGGTTCAAGTTGCCTTCAAAGACCAGACTTCCGCCATCGGGGTGCAAGCGATAGAAGTCGTCCAGCGGTCGCCAATTGATTTCGCTTAGAACGAGCAGGATTGGAAACGCGTCTCGCTCTTCGGGCTTGTCCTGCGCAAACCCGAGCGTCCGATCGACTTCGCTTAATGTGCGAAAGTAAATCTTGTTCGCGTCCCCTTCGCGAAGGGTTTCGGTTGTGTCCTTTGACACAAAGGGTTCGGGGTGGACGACCATCGTCAGCTTGGATTGATCGCCAAACTCACGAGCATGGAACTGTTCCAATCGGCGAGCATAGTACTGGACGCGATCTTTCCAATCGGGCAACGATTGACGATCCGCAGGGACGAAGTAGACGACCGTCACTTCGATTCGGCTGGTGTCGTATTTCCCGTCCCACGTTGTGGTCCCTCCATACGTCGGAGCGACCAAAATCAGAGCAAACAGTAACGCACAAAACGGTCGAGGTGAGTGTGATGACATAATGCCGGTGGGTTCAGCGGTGGGTTAAAGAGAGGGGGGCACGCGACAGCCGTCGGCTGCCAGAGTGGCCAATATACACAAACGATGCCACTTTTTCGCGAGCGTCGGCAATAAGTTGCCGCACATCGAAGGATACCGCCCCCCTCACTCAAGTCTTGACAACCGCGAACGCTACGACGCGTCGGCGGGTGTACCAGACGAATCGCCGAGGGGTTCAGCCAACAGGATGGGCGACGTGGTTTCGTCGACCAAGAATAGATTCGCGGTCTGCAAGAGCGTCCCTTTTTCGAACTGGACGTTCTTAGCCGCCACGGTGTACTCGACCATCGACAGAAAGTATCGTGATTGAGCCTCGGTGACACGTCGCTGCGCGTCGAGCAATTGTTCGAGATTCACGGGTAACCCCTCCGCACGATTCACGTCGAGGATCTGCAGCGCATCGCGAGCGGCGAGATAGCGATTCAGATTGGTTTCCATTTGTGTAAATGCGCGATCGCTTTCGCCGACCACGGCAGCAAGGTCGTGCAAGATCTGCCGCTCTTGCTCTTCGAGCACGGCGTGTTCGCGTGCCAATTGTGACTTGGCATGACGAACCGCCAAATAGCCTTGCCGAAATCCGACGGGCAGCTTCAGTTCCAGACTCGCTTCGTACTCTTGATAATCCAGCGTTCCCAGTTGTTTGAAGGCCGAGTTGTCGCCGGCGAGACCTTGATCCAAACCTCGGACGCGGTAGATCGTAACGAGATCAAGAGTCGGCATCAGAAAGTTCTTTGCCGCCAATGCTTCCATCTCGCGTCGCTTGACGAGCAACCGCTGTTGTTGCAGTTCGCTGCGAAGCCGAATCGCTTCGATCGAAATCGAGTTCCAATCAAACGTCATCGGCGCGTGGAGTGGTTCGTCATTGGGACGAATCAGTGCATCATCGCTGAGCGGCAATCCGATCAACAATCGGAGCCGTCTCTCGGACGCCAAAACGCCTCCTTGACCTGCAAACGTGCCTCCCGAAGTGGAGTTATTAACCTGAGTACGCTGGATCAACTTGCCCGCAACCGCATCTTGCAATTCGCTTTGAAAACGAAAGTACTGTTCACGTGCAAACGCTTCGCTCGCGCCGGCTTTGCGATTGCTCGACTTCTGGGCCTCATAGTTTTGCCACGTTTCTCGGCTCCGCTCGAGAGCATCGCGTTTTGCGTCGAGGTCGCGATAGGCAAAATACAGATCCCAGTAGGCGTTGATCACATTGCTGATGTAATCGCGTGCCCCTTGGCGAAACTTGGCCGACGTGATGTCATCATTCACTTTGGCGATCAAAACGCCTGCATAAATCCCAGGCTGTGCCGCAGGACCTGCGATGCGATTGAATTGCAGCCCGCCGCCTTGCATTAATGGTTGCCGCATCTCGGCATGGATCTGACTTTGCCAGGCGCTGTCGGTCAGATTGCCGGTGGCATTGTTGGCGTCGTAATCGATAACGTTGCGAACAGCAAATTCGGCGCCCGTGGCCGTCCGCTTGGATAGCTGAAAGACATAGTCATGCGTGTCTTGCTTGAACGCGTTGGCGCCACCACCGAAGAACCGGTTGTTGAATCGGCGATCATTATTCTGCCATTTGCCAAGCGCATAGAACTGAGCGTCATAGGCGGCCAAAGCCGATTCGATACTGGTTTGAGGATCCAGTTCGGCAAGCGGCTTGGTTTGATCGGTCACCACGGTTTGCGGAGCACGAAGAATCGTGGCCCCCAAATCACGCATGACTTGCGAGTGCTGCAGCGCCGTGTGAATCGTTTCCTGCAACGACATGTCCCGATATTGCAGCGTGGCAAAATCTTCGATCGAGCGTACGGTCAATGGAGTGGCTGAGACGTCCGGAAACGTGATCGCAGGAGCCCCCGCGTCGACCATTTGCATGATCGTATCGATCGAGGAGGTGTCGTTGGCGATCGTCTCGGAAAAATTTCGGTGTGTTTGACAACCGATCGCCGTAATCACGCCAACGGCGCACGCCATCATTGTCAACGCAATCGGCCGCAACGGGCCGCCTCGCCTTGCTGATGTGTTTGCGTCAGTGCGTGTTGAACGTCGCAGCACTTTGTTTTCCGTTTCTCGTTTCGGTCGAGCGAGGCAGATTCCCCGCACATTCAGACCAATCCGTACAATTACCCTTATTCGTACATTCACGAAGACTACATTGAGCGAATTCGGGATGATTCGCACGAACGACACAATAAGTCTCGTGAAACATGCGTTCCGCAGGCGGGAAACTCGGAAATCGTGGTTAAAATGAACACGCTCCGTCCGTATCCAACGATCCCCGTTTGCAGCCATCTAGCCCATCGCGTCATGTCCGACCCCCTGCATCGAGCCGAGCAAACGTGGAAGGATGCGGAATCGCTTGTCCGCCACGTTGATCGCTTGTCGCACACGGCATTGCCGGCCTCAACGTTCTTTCAAGAACTTGCCGACGCGACTCAGCAAACGGCAAAGTCACGAAGCGTGGTCGTTTGGTCCGACCAACATGGCGAACGTCATGTCTTGGCCAGATCCGGGATTGACGTTCATCAAGACAGGTCGCCTGATTCAGCGGTGGCAATCAACCAAGTTGATTTCGCCGCCGCTTCGCATTGGGATGACGACGCCAAAACTTGCATCACCCAGGCCCGTGTGTCCCATGACAGCGTGGTCGGAATCGAAATCCGATGGTCCGACGCGGTGCACGTGGCAATCCAGCCAGCGATCGCCGAAATGAGTCAGGCTGTACTCGAATCCGCGACCCTCGCTTTCTTGCGTCACGAAGCCGACGCATTGCAGTCCCATTTAGCGAGACGACACGCGTGGGATCACCTTGTCGGTCAACTGCATCACGGCATCGGGATCAACGACTCGTTTGCTCACGTGGGGCGAGCGGCGGCGAAGTACGTCGGTGCCGATCGAGTCAGCATCCTGCACCGCCGCGGTGGCAATCCAATTTCCGCCTATCGATTGGTGTCATGTTCGACCAGTAAGAATGTCGACCGTCGCAGTCGACTCGCTCGATTGATGCAAGACCTCGTCGCTCAGGTCGCAAATCACGGCAAATCAATCGAGTTCGTTGTCGGGCGTGGCGACATGGTCCCCGCTCCGCTGCGCGAGCCGCTCGAAGCCTATTTGATCGAATCGGGATCTCGTGCGATCGCAATCGAACCGATTCCGCTAAACGGCCTTGCCGATTCGGCCGTAATCGTGTTCGAGCAGTTTACGGTGTCATCGCATGATAACGATGGTTCCTTTGCCGACCTGCGTGACGTCGTTGCGGACGCATTGACGCAAGCGATTCGCCGAGACGCAGTCCGTTTGCGCTCGCGGATCGATCCATGGCTTTCCATGCGATTCACGAAAAAAGCGACTGTGATCGCTCTCGTCGTCGCAACGGCTGCACTTTTGATGTCGTTGATTCGGGTCGATTTCTGGATCCCGGCCGAAGGTCGCGTCGTGGCAAAACAGCGTCACAACGTTTACGCTCCGGCCGATGGCGTGGTCACCGAGTTGCTCGTCGACAACGGTTCGTCTGTGAACGAGTCAGCAACGTTGATGGTGATTCGCAGTCATGACTTGGATACGAAACAACAGCAAATCGAAGGGGAAATTGCGGCATTGCAGACCAGTTTGGCTGCGATC
>NZ_JBFHFD010000382.1:0-8350 GCF_041583735.1 Novipirellula sp. | reverse complement strand
GCGACGCAATACGGGATGAGCGAACACGGTTTGGCCGCGAAGCTAAACAAGCCGGTAGCCTTTGCGAGAAACCTACTCCGGCGGCATCGGGAGACGTTCCCCGTGTTTTGGCGTTGGTCGCAATCCCAAGTTGATACGGCGATGCTTACAGGTCAGTTGCAAACCGTGTTCGGTTGGCCGATTCACACAATCGGGGGTGACAATCCGCGTTCCCTCGCAAACTTTCCGATGCAAGCGAACGGCGCGGAAATGTTGCGGCTGGCTTGCTCGATGGCGACGGAATCGGGCATCACGGTTTGCTGTCCTGTGCATGATGCAATTTTGATCGAATCGGACTCGGCACAAATTGACGAAGCGGTGGTGCAAACCCAATCGATCATGCGTGAAGCCGGCCGGATCGTGTTGGACGGTTTCGATTTGGAGTCGGACGCCAAAGTGGTTCGGGATCCGGAACGGTACATGGATGACGACCGAGGGCAGGAAATGTGGGACCGCGTGTTCCGGCTTGCTACTGAGGCGGATAACAAACATGGGACGTAGTGAGACGTTCAACGAAACGCTGTGTCCAAATTGGGGAACGCTGTGTCCTGTGATCGGCCCGTTATGTCCCACCCGTACCCCCATCTATTTAGTTTTCTTGTTAGGAATCTCATTAAGAATCTTCTTATTAAGTATGGAAACCCGATGAACTTGGAATCCTTCACCGCCGGCCCCAGTGACGTGGCGGCATTGTTCACCGTTCGTGGCGAGAGACGCGTTGATAAGTCCGGCAAGGGAAAGCCGGCGTCGGTCCCGTTGCCGAAACATGGCCCCGGTGAACGTTTCATTCGTGGTCCGATTCCACTGGCGTGGTTCAAACTGGCATCGGGGTGCGGAAGGCAAGCGGCCGCGGTTGCTGTGTTGCTTTGGTACGCGGCCGGCTACCAACGTCGAAACCCCGTGAAGTTGACACCGCAAGTCCTCGCGGAACTTTCGGTCCACCCGAAAACTGCAAGACGGATCTTGGGGGTAATGGCGGATCGTGGCTTGGTGTTGGTGGAAACGAAACGGGGGCGGTCCCCGATGGTGACAATCGTTTCACCCGAATCGGCCCCCGTTGCCGATTGAAAACTTGGTACACTCAAAATCGCAACGGCTAGTCCGACGGGGCGAAAACCGGGCATCATCACCCGGCCCGCCGTTGCTCTCTTACCTTTGATGACGTGAAGGATGAATCACGATGGCAAGTTTACGTTTTGAAGATGACCGCGGCCGGCAGGGGTGGCGTTTACAGTTTCGCGATGTTGAAAAGCGAAACCGGACGCTATGGCTCGGCAATGTCCCCGAGTGGAACGCTCAGCAAGTTAAGCAACACGTCGAACACTTGCTTGACCGCGTGAAGAAAGGGCAACCGCCGGAAATGGTGACGGCCGATTGGCTCAGCACTCTCGACAAGGACTTTCGTAACAAGTTGGCGAAATGCGGATTGTGTGAAGCTGTCGAGAAACGTGTCGCCCGAGTTTTGACGGTGGCCGCGTGGTTGGACGAGTATTTGGCGGAACGTACCGACATCAAGCCGGGGACGTTGAGCACGTATGAAAAGACGCGGGACAATCTGGTAACTCATTTTGGCCGCCGGCGTTTGCTTCGCGACATCACGCCCACGGATGCCAAGAAATGGCGAACGTGGTTGAAGTCCCACGGGAACCGCCGGGACAAAAAACAGGGGCGAACGTCGATGGCCGAAGATACCGTCCGCAGGCGAACGGGGATGGCGAAACAATTTTTTGACGAAGCGGTGGAACGCGGGATCATCGAATCGAATCCGTTCGACAAATTGCCGACCACCACCGGCGGCAATTCCGCGCGTCAATTCTTCGTGACCCACCAGGCGATTGAAAAGTGTATTGAGCAATGCCCCGATGTGGATTGGCGAACAATCATTGCACTGGCAAGGTACGGCGGTTTGCGTTGTCCGTCGGAATTACTGCGGTTGCGGTGGTGCGATGTGAACTTGGCAGAGGGTCGCATGGTGATCCATGCGAGTAAGACCGAGCACCATGCGGATGGTGGTGTCCGCGTGTGCCCCATATTTGTCGAGCTCCGCCCCTATTTGGAAGCTGCCGAAGCTGCGGCCCCCGATGGGACCGAGTATGTGATCAATCGGTATCGTTCGGCCGCACAGAATCTTCGGACGCAATTCGAGAAGATTATCAAGCGAGCTGGCTTGGTCCCGTGGCCCCGGTTGTTTCAAAACTTGCGGGCATCCCGCGAAACGGAATTGATGGCCCAGTATCCTTCCAAGGACGTGGCGAGCTGGCTTGGCAACACGGTTACGGTTGCGATGAAGCATTACGCGATGGAAACCGAGGCGGCATTCAAAGCGGCATCGGATCCCAATGCTAAACGGTCCGGATCGGCCCACCGCGAAGATTCCGCAAACGGCGGTTGCACTGGCGGTTGCATTCCGGGTCTATCTGGCGTTATTGGTGCAACCGCCGATGCAACCGCGGACGGTGTTTTAGCTGGCGATTCACGCGTTTTTATCGTCCAGGATAGCGCTGGACATTACTATCTGATGGGCGATACCGGATTCGAACCAGTGACCTATGCCGTGTGAAAGCATCGCTCTAACCAACTGAGCCAATCGCCCGCTTTTCTGTCGTCGTTTCGTTGGCCGAGAATCTCGCAGTCGTTCACAGAACTTGCGGTCGATTCCTTGGCGCCGACAGGTCACCAAGCCTAACCGGAGATGCGAATCGATTCCAGTGGGCCGACAGCAATATTTGCTTCCGATTCTTGGGCGTCTTCGCTGCGAATCCAATCCGAATGGCCGGAAGCTTGCTGATGGCATTGGCTTCCAGCCTGGGTCTTCTATCCAAGCGGTTTGTTAGGCCGGGGGTTTGAATTTGGGAGCCGATGGCTCTTCGGGTTCGTCCTCGGGTTCATCCAGCTTGGTTGATGCAGGTGTGTCCAGCGTCAACGCTCGCTTGGCTTCATATTCAGCCTCACGAAACTGTTGTTGGACATCGTTGAGAGTGCGTCGCACATCGCGGTAGCTGCTGCCAAATTTGCGGGCAACCTCGGGGAGATTGCCGCCAAACAACACGACTGCGATGACTCCGATCACCATCAACTCAAATGGTGATAAACCAAACATGTTACGCTTTCCCGCTTGGCGAGTGAGTCTCGTCCTCTTCTTCGTCCGTCGTTTCCGCCATACCACGTTTGAACTCGTTCGCACTGCGACCGAGGTTTCGCATCAAACTAGGCAATTTGGCTCCGCCGAAAAGAACCAGTGCAATCAACAGCACCACCATCAATTCGGGAAGTCCAGGGAAACCGAATGCCAGTACCATGCACTGCGTAAACATCGACATCATTAACATTTTTTGCTCCGCTACCGAGGCTCTTGAAGGAGAATCCTGACGCAAACTTCGGCGAAAGCGGGTAGGTCGATCGACACACAAGGGCGCCGAACACCTCCAGAACCGATGGTCGGGGATGGATGGGGGGCGAGCAACTTCGCTCGCATTGACCCCATTGTATTGTCCGGCCGCCGAGAGTCAAAGTCCCGTGGCCCAAAAATCAGTTTGCGGGTCTATTTGGGGTCGGATTTTGACGCCTTTCCTCGATCATGCCGCCCCCACGGGCGAGCCAACGCAATGCTTTCTGATTTATGGCCCATCATTTCAAGTGTTCTCGGCGTCTTTCTTGTCATCGGTATCGGCGCCCTGTGCCGCCAAACCGGTTGGTTGACGCGTGCGGCGGATCAGTCGCTTGCCAACCTGACCGCCAAAGTCCTGCTGCCCGCTCTGTTCGCCAACCGGATTTTGACGAGCGATCAAATGAGCCAGTTCGCGACCGCTTGGTTCCCGCCGGTCTTCGGCTTTGGCACCACCGCTCTGGGATTTCTAATTGGGTATTTGATCGCCCGTTATCTGGGGCACTGGATCGGTTTGGACAACGATTCCAAAAAACGAACGTTTGCACTTTGTGTCGGTATCTGTAATTACGGTTACATCCCACTACCGCTGGCGCAGCGGTTTTACCCCGACGCCGAAGTCGATCTGATTTTGCATAATGTCGGAGTCGACATGGCGCTTTGGAGTATTGGTATCGCAGTGATCGGGGGGGCCAGCGGAAGCGGGTGGCGGCGAGCCGTGCTGAGTGCTCCGGTTGTGACCGTCATCGTCGCCGGATTGATGCGGCGATTCGGTCTCGAACAATGGATTCCCAATTCCTGTATGAGTGCCATCGAGATGCTTGGTAATTGCGCGATCCCGATGGGGTTGCTGCTCAGCGGAGCGATCATCATCGACTACTTGAAAGAAACCACGTGGTCCGGATCCGCCCGCGTCGTGTGCTGGGCAATCGGAATTCGGCAAGGCCTGCTGCCACTACTGCTGCTGGCCATCGCCACCGTCATCGCGAGTCTTTCAAATCAGATGACGTTGGACATGAAGCAGGTCGTGATGCTCGAAGCCGCCATGCCTGCGGCGGTCTTCCCGATCGTGTTGGTGCGACTGTATGGACGCGATACGTCGACGGCATTGCGAGTGGTGCTGTCGACTTCGATCGCCGGCATCCTGCTGGTGCCGGTTTGGTTGGGAATCGGCAAGTGGTGGTTTGGCGTCTAAGCCACAGGCTGCCCGATAAGCCACAGGGTGCCCGATAAGCCACAGGGTGCCCAGTAAGCCACGGGGTGTCCGATAAGCCACGGGGCGTCTGATGCCGCTGCGGTTCTGTTTGCCCCTCGCTGCGGTTCTTGGCCGCGCATAAAAGAAGCCGGGCGTGCCTCAACTCGGTGCACGCCCGGCCTCATTGTTTAGTCAGCCGTGACTCTCCGTCTTAGTTTAATTTTCCAGCGAAACAACCGTAGCTTCCAAGCTTGATCCACCTGCCATCCTGGCTGGCGATTGCCATCTGTGCTTCTTGCATTCCAATCCTGGGACATCATGTCCTGTAAACGCGAATCCGTGCGTCGAGCGAAATGTTCGTTGCGGCAATGAAGTTCGTTTTCAATCTCCCTAATCACCCGTCCGTGCGTAGCTTTTCCTTGAATTGGGTTTCGATTCGACTCGCTGCAAGCTGCAGACTCCTTCCGCGATACCGACTTAAGTAGAATCGAAGACGACACTCTTTCCATTGATTCGCCAATCCTTGCGAACAAAGTGGAAAGCGATGTTGTCTATGATTGGCAGCTCGAACAGGTCGCCAATCACGCTTCCTCCTGAAGCGTGATCACGGGATTCGAGCGAATGGGACTAGGCCACCAGTCGAAGATCTTCTTGCATGACGCGATCACGCACGCCATCAATGAATTCTTCGAAGATGCGGATGTCAAGCGCCGATGCGGCACCACACTCGGGATGGAACTGAGTGCCCAAGGCAAACCAATCCATCATTTCGCTTTCGATTGCTTCGATCACGCCGTCGGGGCAACGAGCGGTGACACGGAAACCAGGAGCGACTTCGTCAATCGCCATGTGGTGACGGCTGCTAACACGGATTTCACCGTCGCCATAAACGCGGCCGACCAACGAGTCGCTTTCGACGTTCAACGTGTGGCGATGGTTAGGATCGTGAGGGTCATGATGAGGCACTGCGTTAGGCAGGTCCTCTTTGATGTTCAAGAACAGGTTTCCGCCCTGGTGAACATTCAACAATTGCATTCCAGTGCCAATTCCGAGCACAGGGACGCGTCGTTCGGCCAGCTCAGCAATGATCAAACGGTCGCTGGTTTCGCGAACGGGATCCAACGGGCGAACCGAAGGATGCAACATAAAGCCATCGTTGCGTGGATCCAAGTCGGCTCCGCCGATCATGATAAAGCCATGCAAATTTTCAATCGCGGTGTGAATCGATTCCGCGTCATCCATGGGCGGCAAAACAACTGGAATCCCTCCCGCTGCGATCACCGATTGAAAGTATCCTGCTGCAATGTAACTGTATGCGGGTACGTTACGAGCGGCAGCACGAAAGTCGGCATTCATGCCGATCAAGGGCTTACACGTCATCCGAAAGTTCCTCTTCGAAGATCGCGAGTGATAAAAAACGCGTTGCAAAAATCATTTCGCAACATGTGGCGACAGAAAACAATTCAGAGAAGAATTTTTGAATTCGAAAAGGAATGCTTGCGATGTCAGTGAGTGCCATCTTGGCTTTCATCCCATCGTGACGTTTGGACAAGTCCTAGTAACATGTTCCCCAAGAGGAGCGATGTTGTTCGGCGATCCCATCGTTGTTTTCCGCCGGAAGTGACACACGCCGTGTCACTTCTGGTGCGGCGAAACTTTATGCGGGTATGCGAACAATGCAAACCCTTTTTGCCAGCTAGGCAAAAAAGACCTTCGCTAGCACTACATGCGGTGCTAGCAAATGCCTCGTTTGCTAGCAACTAGCGGTTTTCCGCAACGATTTGAGATCCTGGTCAGCCGCGGTTTTGTTCGCTATAAATGCACCAACACCAATGCAGCCAACGACTTAGGACTTGAGCGTGAGATTTAGCAACGTTTCCCTTGATGCGATCGGTACCGAAATTCCCCAAGAGATTTGGACCAGTGACGACCTCGAACGGAAACTCGAGCCGCTCTATAGCCGCTTGAAACTTCCCGAAGGACGCTTGGCGTTGATGAGCGGGATTAACGAGCGGCGTGTCTGGCAAAGGGGAACGATGCCCAGCGAGCCGAGTGTTCGCAGTGCTCGCCGCGCGATGGAGGCGTCAGGGATCGCCCCCGAGCGGATCGGTTGCCTGATTCACGCCAGCGTGTGCCGTGACTTTCTAGAGCCCGCCACCGCGTCACGGGTTCACCATGAATTGGGGCTGCCGTCGAGCTGTTGGGTCTATGACGTTTCGAACGCCTGTCTAGGTGTGATGAACGGTGCCGTGCAAATCGCCGCGTTGATCGAAGCAGGGGTGATCGAAGCAGGCATTGTGGTGGGAACGGAAAACAGTCGCCCGCTGTTGGAACAGACCATTGCTCAGTTGAATGCCGATCAAACGCTGACTCGGCAAAGCGTGAAGCCCGCGTTTGCTTCGCTGACGATCGGCTCGGGCAGTTGTGCATGGTTATTGGCCCATCGTGATCTCGCGCGACCCGATGCCGCCAATGGCGATCGGCAGCCGACGCTACTGGACACCGCGATCGCAGAGGCTCGTACCGAGTTTCATGATCTGTGTCGCAGCGACCAGGACTCGGCCGGCGCGGGGATGACGCCGCTGATGGATACCGACTCGGAACGTTTGATGGCCGAAGGGATTGCAACGGGCGCTGCGGCGTTTGATCGTTTGTTAGAAGAATCGACATGGACGCGATCCAACATTTCGCGAACGGTATGTCATCAAGTCGGTTCGCGGCATCGCGTGGCGATGCTAGAAGCAATGGGACTTTCCCAGGACAACGACAGCATCACGTTTCCGTTCTTGGGCAACACGGGATCGGTCGCGCTGCCGTTGACGCTTGCCGCGGCCGCCAAGCGAGGTGATCTTTCCAGCGGAGACCAAGTTGCGATGTTGGGGATCGGCTCGGGGATCAACAGCGTTATGATTGCAGCAAAATGGGGCGATACGAAGGTCAGCGGCAACATTGATGCGATTCTGTAGGTTAACGTGGTGCCGATCGCAAACACCGACGTATTAGTGTTTGCACTCGAACCCTCGTTAGCACGGGACGCCCCATCGTGAGCGACGAAGTACTGGCGTTTTTGTCATTGCTGCCGATCATTGCCGTGGCTGTTTTCTTAGTCATGCTGCGTTGGCCAGCCAGTCGTGCGATGCCGCTGGCATACATCGTTGCCTGCGGGTTGTCGCTGTGGGTTTGGCAGGTTGATGCATGGCAAGTTGCAGCGGCGAGTGTGAAAGGGCTGATCATTGCTGCGGAGTTGTTGTATATCATCTTCGGCGCGATCTTATTACTCAATACGCTGCGTCAAAGCGGGGCGTTGCGAACAATCCGACGGTCGTTTCAGGACATCTCACCGGACCGCCGCATCCAAGTCATCATCATTGCATGGTTGTTTGGATCGTTTATCGAAGGAGCCGCCGGTTTTGGAACGCCCGCGGCTGTCGCGGTGCCACTGTTGGTCGGTCTCGGCTTTCCCGCGATGGCGGCAGTCGTCTCGGGCGTGGTGATTCAAAGCACTCCGGTTTCCTTTGGCGCCGTTGGCACGCCGATCCTGATTGGCGTCAGCAGCGGTTTAGCGGGGGAAGGGACGATCGATGGATTTGCACAAAGCCATGGATTTGCTGACGGAGGGACGCTGTTATCGCTGATCGGTTTGCGAGTGGCGATGCTGCATGCGATCGCTGGGGCGTTGATCCCGCTGTGGTTGGTGGGGTTGATGACGCGATTCTTTGGCGAAAATCGCT
>NZ_JBFHFD010000381.1:0-8361 GCF_041583735.1 Novipirellula sp. | reverse complement strand
CCGCCGTCACCGTGGTGACGGCGGTCGTATTCTCTTGGACATTGATGTTGGCGGTGTCAGCACCTCCATCGCTGGTGATCACGGGTGCATCATTTACTTCCGTGATGTCGACGTTGACCGATCCTAAATTGACATCGTTGCCACCACCGGTGCCGGTGTTGCCGTTGTCATTGACCTTGACCGTAATCGTGTCAGCATTGTCGCCAGCGGTGTCCGCGACGCTATGTAGGTAGGTGATATTGCTGGCGGTATCCAGATAACTATTTAAATCGGCTAGGGTACCGGTCAAGGTTAAAAGCCCCGTCCCACTGCCACCGATCGTGACGCCACCACCACTGCTGGCGGTCAAGTTACCACCGCTTGCCGTCGTCAACGTTACCGTCAGATTGCCGCCGCCATGGTCGACATCACTCAAATCGATTTGCGACAGATCCACCTCGCCCGCCACCCCTTCGGTGACCGAGATGTCGCTTGGCAGACTGCCGGCGTTTGTCGGGTCATCGTTAGTGGCAGTGATGTTGACGGTCATCACGTCGGTAACGTAGTAACTGGATCCGAATCCTTGTGCCCCTGCGTTGCCATCGACGAAATACCACAGCAACTCGACCGACGCCTCGGGTGAGTCGCTGTTGTTGGCGTACGTCATTTGGCGGAAAACGTTGTTGACATCCATTTGGTCCGGAAGCTCGCCATTGGCGTCGGTAAACGTGATGACGACGATTCCAGGTGTCGTGATGTTAAATGTCGCGATGCTTTGACCGTTCTTGTAAAGCGAGCCTGCGGAAAGGCTCAGCCCATTGCCATCGCTAAATCCAAACACATCGTCCGCGTTGGTGCCCTCGCGTCGAAGGAGCGCAATTGTCGAACCGCTAAAGTTACCGGACGTGCTTAGTTCTTGGTCGAATACACTGACGCTGTTGTCCAGCACCACTGCCGCGGAACCTTCGACGTAGGTAGGGTTCGCATCGATCCGATTGGCGGTCGGCGCAAAATCAGTATCTAGACTGCCGTCCGCGTTGTACTGATTCAACAAGAATCCGGTGTTTTGCACGTTGCCGGCAACCGAAATGCCTCCCCCCGCCAGCAGTTGCACGTTGTAGCCGTACTCTTCGCTGCCATTGACCACCGTTATGACCGTGCCGACCGAATTGAAATGGGTGTCAAGAGATCCGTCGGCGTTGTATTGTTGCAGCATCACGTCGTTGCTGCCCATCAAATCGGTGCTTCCTGCCACAACGATTCTTTGCGTCGCGGTGATCGCAACGCTATAGGCTCGTTCGGTCGCCCCCAAATCAGAGGTTTGCAGGCCGTCGGTATCAAAGGACGTATCGAGCGATCCGTCGCTGTTGTAGCGAGCGAGTGCAAAGTCCAAGTTGGCGGTACCGGCGGCCACAATTTTGCCATCGGACTGTTGTGCCAATCCGCTGATGATTTCGTCACCCATTCCAAAATCAGTCGTCAACAATCCATCGGCGTCAAAGCTGGTGTCCAACACGCCGGCGGAAGTCAACCGAGCCAGCGCAAATTGGTCATTGCTTTTTCCGCCGAGTACAATCTTGCCGTCTTTTTGGATGAGCAGTGCATTTGCAACATCGTCGGAACTCGCTCCAAAATCGATCTCGACTTTGCCATCACCGCTGAAGGTGGTGTCAAGCGACCCATCGGTATTGTAGCGCACCACGGCAAAGTTATTACCGCCGGCATCGGTGGTCCCCGCAGCGACGATCTTGCCGTCGCTTTGGATCGCGATCGCGGCGGCCGAGTCGATTCCACCCGCGTCGGTGATTGCGTAACCGTCGCTGTCGAAACTTGTATCGAGCACGCCGGCGGTGTTAAAGCGAGCAACGATCAAATCGTTGTCGGACGTGCCCAAAACGACGATCTTGCCGTCGGATTGCAGCGCGACATCCACCGCCATTTCACTGCCACCGGCATCCAGCATCGCGATCCCATCGCCACCGCCAAAGGTCAAGTCGAGCTCGCCATTGCTGTGGAAACGCACGACCGTGATGTTGTTGTCGTTAAAGTACGATGAACCGACCATCACAATTTTGCCGTCGGTTTGGACCACGCTACTGAATCCAAGATCGAACAGGCTGTCGGGAATGGGCAACGTCGTGCTGCCGTCGCCATCAGTGCCGAACACCGGTGCGTCGTTTAGCGGAACCACGTCAATCGTGACGGTATCGACCGACCGTAGATTGTCCGCTGCGAGATTTGCGATCTCATCCGCCGAAAGCGCACGGCTGTAAATCCTTGCTTCGTCAATCAAGCCGTCAAAATCGTAGATCGTCGAACCATTGGCATGGTATCCAATCGTCGTTTTGCTGTAGTCGTCATAGACAATGCTGGACGTCGAGTTGCTTTGCGCCACACGTTGGCCATCGATGTAAAGCTGTTGGCGATTGTTGACGTCATCGAATGTGAATGCGACGTGATGCCAACCCGTACCCTCGATAAAACGACCCGAGGCAACGGAAACCCAAGAACTGCCGTCGTAGAAGATCCCCGAGACGCCGTTGCCGTTTTCATCGAGCCGCAGTATTAACGAATCCGCGATGCTGATCACTTCGGACCCTTGCGAACCGCTCGCGTCCAAATTGACCCATGCGGCAAGCGTCACATTGGCCGAACTTCCCAGCGTCCCGGTGATGTCGATTCCGTCGCCGCTGCCATCTAGAGTCAGTACGGTGCCACGATCCGCGTCGACCGCCGTCGACGCGTTCCCCTGCATGACGCCATCGTGCGACGTCCCTGCACTATCATCACTCGCATCGCCAGAATCAAAACTGTAGTGCCCTTCTAAGTCGGCGACGGACGAGGTGGTCATCTGCAGGTTCACGGCACCGCTGAAGTGGGCGTCCGGTTGAAACACCATCCCTTCAAACGCCGCGTTCAAATCTGATTCGGTCCCCTCGATTACCATCGTATCGCTTGCGTTCGCACCGCTTATGATGGTCAGGCCGGTGGTTTCCGATAGCGTCAGGATGCCGTCGGTAACCGAAATCGAAACCTGCAATCGGTTGTTGCTGGGGCCGCCATCACTAACGGTAATTGCATTGCCGGTTGCAGCGCCAAAGACGACGGGATAATCTTCGGCCACCGTTTGGGTGCCTGGCACCGATTGTTCCGCTTCGCCATTGACGTTCTTGACAAGCACATCAAAGGTCTTGTCGTACGAATGCCCGCTGGCGGCCGTCACACGCACGGTGACGCTGTGCGTGGTGTCGGTTTCGGTATCAAGCAGCGATCGATCGGCAACCGTGATTTGACCGTTGTCTGCATCGATTGCGAAGGCACCCGCGGTGGTCTGTGATGCGATCGAGTAGCTCAGCTCGTTCGTCTGGTCCAGCACCGCGTCGGCATCCCACTGCACCACATAACCATAGCTGGACGAACTGTCGCGTTCACCCCATTGTCCGGTCCCGGTGATCCGAGCAAAGTCATGGTCGGGCGAGACCGCGTTGGGTTCGCCCGAAATCCAATTGGTGTAGGCGTCGTTCTGCACGCTGCCCGTGGACATTCCCAGCCAGAATGAGTCACCATCCGCATCTCCAGCTTGCCATTGCCATAGCCCTTCGATCGTTTGGTCGGATGCACCGATCCACAAATCGGCACCCACCGTGTTGCGAAAATCGGTGATCAATTCGTTTTCGGCCGCTGAATGAATGGTGACCAATTCACCCGAGACCCCGCTCAGTGTCGATGACACGGCGGCGGTTTGCGAATTCGCCCACGTTTGTGCAGTGCTGATCGTCTTGTAAAACTTGCCGGTGACGGCGCTGTAAACCAGATCTGGATCTGCGGCCAACAGCGACGCGATCTTGGCATCACGGTCGGCATCGGTAGCCACGACGCTGCCGATGACCGTGCCTGTGTTGGCGTTTTCGTCGACTAAAAACGTCAGTGACGGCGTGCTGGCGGTAAAGCCGCTTTGCGACGTGTGATTGACTGTTAAATTGTTGCCGCTGACCGATTCAGTGATCACGCCATCGGATGACAAGCGGTCAAAGTCCCACTGCGCCAACAAGCCGCTTGTATCATGCGGCAAACTTGAGTTATAGGTCGCCGCAATCTCGGCTTTGCTGCGGACGTCGTCGAAAACACGGACGTTGTAGTAAGTGCCATGAAACGTCTGGCTAGTGTCAAAATTTGTTCCGTTGCCGTCTTGTTCCTGACCAAATTGCAACGTGCCGCCAGCGTCAAAGGTTTGGCCGGTATTCAATCCGGTACCGCTGTCGACCAAGATGCCGTTGACAAACACTTGCCAATTGCCTGCGGCGTTGTCCCACGTCATCGCGAGCGATTGCATGTCACCGTTGGATAGCGTGCGGTAATCGATCGCAGTGGATGTGGCGAGTGCACCGTTGAGATAAAGTCCAAGATTGCCCGCGGCGTCGATGTACAGCAACAGTTCGTTGTCGGTTGACGGCGATGCATAGGCAAACAGCGGCTGTGCGCCATTGGTGTCGTTCGATGAATACTGGACCTCGATCGTAATCGAAGTACGCCCCCCGAGAATGGCGCCGCCGTCATCGGCGACTAAGTAGACGTCGTCGCCACCATCGTCATTGATACTCAATCCCCCGTCACCCGTCGTGGCGGCGTCGACCGTGATCGTGCTGACCGCCGTCGTGCTGGCCAACGACAAACCCCACGGTTGTTCTTGCCACGTGGCGGTATTCAGACCAATGTCGTCGCCTTGAAAGAACACCGACGCCGTCGCCGCGCTGGTTGCACCCGTCGCGGTTACATTGATCAGGAAAATGTCGTCGCGAGTGGTTGCGATGCCTCCGATCGCATTGTCATCGGAGTGCAGTGTCGCCAATAATTGGCCACGGGTCAGCGTCGTGTCGCCAACCTTGACGCTGCGTTCGATTAGATCAATTCCGCGGAAACCGGTATCGACGCCAAAGTCGGTACCATCAAGAAAAATCGACATTGTTCCCGAGCTCGTTGCCCCCAACGTACCCGGTTCATAGCGATAGACTCGATTTGTGAATCCTGCATGCGAAATCAGAAAATCGCCCGCATTCAAAGTCATCGGCGTCGTGGTTCCCACCGTGGTCGTTTCTTCGACCAATGTGAACGCGTTGACGTCGAGGTTGCCAATCACGTCCGAACCATCGAATAATAACGACAGCGTCCCGGTGGCATAATTCCCGACGGTCACCGGCCGAAACAACAGAATGTCGTGAGCGAAAATCTGCTCGCTGCCGCCGTTGATCCATTCATTGTTCACGGTTGAAAACAGCACATCACCGGCATACAGCTGAATGTTGTTGCTGCCCACCAACAGATCACGTCCGACGTAATGGATGCCGCTCAGCCGTGCGTCGCCGTCGTCAACGAGATCATCAATGTTGAACACCGAAGTCAACGTACCGCTGGTCGATGAGCTGAAACCGAGGTTGGGATTGCCCAATTGTAAAACGGTACCGCCAGTCCACGAATCGAGTCCCGCAACGCCAGACCCGGTGACATCGTTTTCGGTGTTGAGCCACAGGTAGGCGTCCGGCGTTTGCGAGAACTTGGTCACAAACGCGTCGCTTGCGCCTCCCATCGATTCGTCGTAGGCACCCGATGTCGCGTCGAAATCCGACGACTGAGTCTGGCCGACGACGTAGATGTTCTCCCCGGCATCGAGTACGATGGCGTTACCGTATTCATTGGCACTGCCGCCCAGGAAGGTCGAATAGAGCAAATCCGACGCTCCGCTGCCGAGCGGATTGATCGCAGTGATGAACGCGTCTGTCGTGCCTCCCTTGCTGGTGTCATGCGCATCGGCAGTCGTCGGAAATGTCGTCGAATAGGTTGTTCCGACGATCCACGCCACTCCGGAGGAATCGACTGCTACGTCGGTCGCCTCGTCCGCTGCCGTTCCACCGAGTGAAGTTGAATACACCAGTGATGCGGCGCCACTGAGCGTGGTGTCAAACACCGACAGAAACGCATCGTCGTTTCCGCCCGAAATCGACGTGTCATAGGCACCGGCGGTGACGTCAAAGTCGGACGAGATCGTCAGACCAACGACGTACGCTCGTCCGTTGGAATCCAACGCGATCGAGGACGCTTGTTCCGCCATGCTGCCACCAAGATAGCTGCTGTAGGTCAAGTCGCTGACGCCGCCCCCAAGCGGATTAATCTTGGCGATAAAGACGTCTTGTCCACCGCCATTCGTGCTTTGAAACGCGTTTCCCGTCACCGGCATGTCGCTGCTGTTGGTGACTCCGGTGATGTAGGCGGCGCCGGAATCGTCAATCGCGATGTCCGTGGCCTCTTCGGCGCCCGAACCACCAAAGTAGCTGCCATATTCGATGCTTGAACCATCGATACTGAAGACGGCCAAGAACGCGTCACGTCCGCCGCCAAACGTCGATTGGTACGATCCCGCCGATGTTAGCGATGCAATCGAACCAGTCGCCACGCCTGTCACATACGCTTGCCCCGATGCATTGACAGCGACGCCATATGCGGAGTCATTGGACAGGTTGGATCCAATGTAGCTGCCGTACAGGATCGACGATCCGGTGCTGTCTAGCATTAACACAAACCCGTCCGAGGCACCACTGAGCGTCTCGTCGTACGCACCGGTCGTGGTGGTGAAGTCCGACGAGGTTGTCTTGCCGACAACGTAGGCGTTCCCACTGCTGTCGATGTCGATATCGTAGGCAATATCGTTACCGGACCCGCCCAAGTACGTGGTATAAAGCACCGTGCTGCCGTCCGCGGACATCTTGGTGACAAACATGTCGTCGCCACCAGTCGTGCCATACGGTCCCGTGGTTGAGGGGAAATCAGTCGAGACCGTGCCGCCGGTGATATAGGCGTTCCCGGCGGCGTCAACTTGGATCGCATTGGCCGATTCGCCACTCAGACCGCCTAGGTAGCTGCCGTAGTCCATGATCGGGTCGATCACCAATTCACGCGAATGATCGTAATCTCCCAATTCAAAACCGATGCTACCATCGCCGCGAATCAGATACCGACTTTCCACGACTTCACGAACGCCGCTGCTGGATAGTTGATAACTGTAGGGAGCACGGAAGCGAATCGTTTGCTCGTTGCCCGCCAACACCATCACCAATTCCCCGCTGTCACTGATGGAAACCGAATCAGCGCCCTGCATATTCAACGTGATTTGGTCGGCATTTGCTTCCGCCGCGACGATAAAATCGTACTCTAGTTGTTGGCCGTGACCATAGTAACGGACGTCGATTCCATCGTAGATGTCGTCGTACTGAACCGCAGCAAAGTTCGCGACATCGCGGATCCAATCCTGCTGGGCACCGACCAAATAGTTGCTGCGGCCCGTCAATTCATCGATGCCTGCGACCGCTGTTGGCGACTGGGTTGACACGATGTCGATCGTGAACACCGACCCGTTGAGATTCAGGACCGCGTCTCCGTCGGTCAAGAAAACGGTGTAACCGTTACCACGCGACAGGAAGTCGACGGCGTCATCGCTCTGACCGACGTTTTCTTCAAACGCCAATGCGATGCCGGCGGAGTCGGATTGGGAGGGAGAACCCGACTCCGCCACCTCGCTCGAAAGCATCCCGAACCATTCTCGCGATGCGAGCACATGGGCAATATCGACGTCGCCCACCGTGTACTCGAGGTCCCAGTCGCCGCCACGCGAGGCATGCCCGGTCACATCATCGCTTGCCGCAACGTCACAATCACAGACGACCGCCAGGATCTCGATCAGATCACGTCCCGATTCGGTTGACGCCAGATCGCAACCGTAGATCAACAAGTCGGCGCCGCTATCGAGAGCATGGCCCCACGACGCGATCTCGCCGGCATAATTGGGGGCCGCATCGAGATCCAATCGCGTATTGCCAAGCTGGATGCCCCGGCCGTCACCGTGGCTGAGCAAATGGACCGCATCGACGCTGGTCAAATTTCCAAGCGTCTCGGTGATCTGCAGCAACCCGTCTTGGTCGGCTTGCAAGCGGATAACCAACCATTGGGTTTGCCCATCCGCATCGGACCTCAGTCCCTCGATCAACGTCTCAGCGTCTTCCACGCCCGCATCGACGAAGATGACTTCGATCGGTTTTGCGGGATCCAGAACCTCGGGTTCCGCCACATCGTCGGTGGCAACGTCGATGACATCTTGGTCGGGGAGCAGCGGCTGCAGGGTGGGCGTTGCAACATCACCAACAACTTCCCCATCGGCCTCAGAAAGCTGGCTCAACAGTGCCGCCTCGAGATCGAAATCAATGTCCATCGCCCCATCGAGACCATCGAGACCGTCGCCGCTAAGCAGGATACGATCTTCGAGAGGGTAAAAGTCGAATTCGCGACTCATCGATTTTCAGTCCATTGAGATTCGTCGTCGGGGCAAGCTGACGT
>NZ_JBFHFD010000380.1:0-8408 GCF_041583735.1 Novipirellula sp. | reverse complement strand
CCTGCCACAATTGTCGCAATGCGGGGGCGTTGCGAAGTGATTTCCTCGCCTCGCGAACACGTTGATAAACGGCATCGACCGAACAGTTTTCAATCTCTGCAACATCCGCAGCCGACAATCCTTCGATTACCATCAGCACCAACGCGGTACGTTGCTTGTCGGTCAAGTGTGCGAGTGCATGTTCGAGCTCACTTCGAGTCTCTTGCTGAGTGAGCACGATGTCGTGTGATTGATTGGTTGCTGCGACACGGGTGACGTCCGCCGCCGCGTCGAAATGCTTCGAGCGAGTTTTTTGGCGACGAAGGTCACTGCGAATCGTGTTCATTAGGATTGTGTACGACCATGTGCGAAAGGTTGCCCGCGTGTCAAAGGAATCGATCCAGCGCACGACTTTCAGCATCGTTTCTTGTGCCACATCTTCGGCCTGACTGTCGCTCAACATCATTGCCCGAGCCGTCCCATAGAACTGCGACAAATAGCGTTCGGCTAATTCCGCCAACGCGGAAGACTCTCCCCGCTCGCGCCACCGATCGATTAATTGCTCATCGGATTCCGGCATAAGACTTAGAGAATCAGTGTTCAAAGGGCGGCATGAGGACTCTTCACACCCCCCTTATACTCCGTCGCGTGCGAGCCCTGAGGTCGAAAACTTGGAAATTTTTAGAGGGACTCTTCACGGTCCGTTGCCGTCTGAGTCACAATGAGGGGGCGGTTGGCGATCCCGCGTTGTCGCTGAATCGGTTAAATTGTCTCACGAAAACGCTCTCCTCGACCTCTAGCCTTCTACTAGTCCATGTTGCCCATGCCCCACTCGCAAATGAAACGTCGCTCAAGATTGGCCCCTTTCAGCCGATGGATCGGAATGGCCATTGTCTCGATTTGTACAACCTGCTCGATCGGATCGGCGGCCGAGACGCCGGAGTCCTCGGCCCATCCCAACGTTATTGTCGTGATGGCCGACGATCTTGGGATTGGCGACGTTTCGCCGACCAATCCCGACTGCAAAATCAAAACTCCGCATCTGCAACAGATGGCAGACGAGGGGCTCACGTTTCTCGATGCTCACACCCCCAGCAGCGTCTGCACTCCGACTCGATATGGTTTGCTAACTGGTCGTTACAACTGGCGTTCGCGACTTGCCCGCGGCGTGCTCAATGGTACCAGCGAGCACTTGATTCCCGCCGACCGCCCCACGCTTGGGCATCTGATGCAAGCAGCGGGGTATCACACCGCGATGATTGGCAAGTGGCATCTCGGTTGGGATTGGCACATGGACGGCAAGCGGATTGATTTCACGCAGCCGGTGAAGAACGGTCCTGATATCAACGGTTTCGATCAGTATTATGGTCACTGCGGGTCGCTAGACATGCCGCCTTATGTTTGGGTCGACACCGGTCGTGTGACGGCACAGCCCGATCGCGAGGAAGGCGTCACGAAGAAGCAGGATGCGTATGGTTGGTACCGTAATGGGCCGATCAGTCCTGATTTCAAAATCGATGAAGTGCTGCCTCATCTGTTCGACAAATCGATGACGTATGTCAAAGAGCGAGCAGCGGATGCCAAAGCGGGCAAACCGTTCTTTCTATACTTGCCTCTACCCGCACCTCACACGCCGATCGTTCCTGTGCCGCCGTATAAGGACGCCAGCGGGATGAATCCGTATGCCGACTTTGTCATGCAAGTCGACGCCCACATGGGGCAACTATTCGCCACGATCAAAGAAGCCGGACTCGATGAAAACACACTCGTGATTTTCACCAGTGACAACGGATGTTCACCTGAGGCGAACTTTAGAGTGCTGAAGGAACATGGGCATAACCCCAGTGGAAGATATCGTGGGCATAAAGCCGACATCTACGAAGGCGGCCATCGCGTTCCTTTTATCGCCCGTTGGCCAGAGCGTATCGAGGGAGGGCGTACCACCGACGCACTGGCGTGTTTGACCGATGTGTATGCGACACTCGAGGCAATTACAGGGCAAGAAAAGAAGGCTCTTGGAGGTGAAGACGGCTTTAGCTTGTTGCCCGTGTTCGAGGGAGCCGAGACTTCCGGGCGTCGCACCCTCATCAGCCATTCGATCGGCGGATTTTTCGCCATTCGCGAGGGATCATGGAAGCTTTGTTTGTCCAGCGGCAGTGGCGGATGGAGTGCTCCGAATGAAGGTGCAGCCAAAAGGCAAGGATTGCCGCCGATGCAGTTGTTCGATCTGAAGGCGGATCCTGCCGAGACGAATAACTTGGTTGCAACGCATCCCGAAAAAGTACAATCAATGCTGCGTCTGCTGCAGGTCGAAGTCCAATGTGGACGCTGTACCGAAGGGGAGCTGTTGAAGAACGATCGCGATATCCAATTCCTTCCCGACGGCGTCAATCTCTAAAAAAGGTGTCGGACACCTTTTTGGAAGGATAGGCAATTTGGGGTGTGTATAACGCACGCAGATGACGGCGTTGCCCACGCGTAATAGGAAGGCGTCGTCGGTGACGGCGACGCCGTACAGCGTCGGTTTGCTAAACATCGCCGCGGCGCGTTGACGCTCTTCGCTCGTTTCTTCGGCCAACTTGGCTTCCGGCGGCAGCGTGTCGTCGCTCCATGTCGTGTTCTCGGCCAAGATTTTGAACTCTCGGCCGGCGGCCAAGACGGTGACCAGTCCGTCCTTGCCAAAGAAGTAGACACGGTTTCCCACGCCAAAAGGTGTCGCCCAGCTCGCTTGTTTGATTCGCTCGGTGTAGACCTCTTCGCCCGTCGTGACATCAAAACAGTAAACAACGCCTGAACGATTGATCCAGTAGGCCAACCCCTCATGCACGATTGGCGAGGCCCAGGTGGGCGTCGCTTTAGCGGCTGTCCATTTTGGGGTCGCTGTCCAAGTGTCGCCATCGCGAGTGACTTGCATCAATCCATTGGAATCGGCTGCCGATCCCGCATTCTCGCCGTTGCGACCGGGTGAGGCACCAATCAGAAAACGTCCGCCGCCGATATCAATCGGCGTCGTTGATGTGTTGCCTCCGACGTCTTCGAATGACCACAGTAATTTTCCGGTTTCGGGGTCGTAGCCATCGACGGTGCCAGCCGAGCTGACGACGACTTGCGGCTCTCCCTCGACTTCGATGATCGCCGGCGAACTCCAGCTACGTCGTGGTTCTCGCGACGCCTTCCACAGCCTTTTGCCGCTTTGTTTATCGATCGCCAACAGACTGCTCGGTCCATCATGTTCCAGCAACACAAACAACGCCGATTCGGTTTGGCAAGGCGATGCCCCCAAACCGAACTCGGCAATAAAGGGGCCTTCGTCTTTCGCCAGCGTTCGTGTCCACAGTTCTTTGCCGGCGTGGTCGTATGCAACGCAGTCGCCGCTCTCAAAGAACGCGATCACGCGATGTTCATCGACCAAGGGCGTGGGGGCAGCCCGGCTGATGTAATAGCTGTTCTTTTCCGGCGCCGAGTTTTCGATTTGTTTGTGCCACAGTTCGCTTCCGTCGGTGGTGTTTAAACAGACGACGTGGTAGGTGTTTTTCTCGGGACCTTCGACACTGGTTATAAATGCTCGGTTGTCCCAGACCACCGGGCTCGATTGTCCGTGACCGGGAACCGGTTTGATCCAGGCAAGATTCTCGTTTGGCGACCAGGTCAGTGGCAAGTTGCTCGCGTCACGAGGTCCCGCACCGGCACCAAGAAACGCCGGCCAAGCGTCCGGTGTGCTGGCCGAAAGTCCAATCCAAATGGCAAGGAAGTAAAACATGGTGAGTTTCTCTCAGGAGAGGGGGGGAGTTCAAAGTGGGAGAGGGAGACTACTCCGTGTCGTCGGCCGGAGCGTACTCGACGTCGATGACGATATTGTTGGTGGTGGGCTGAACCTCGACGACGATTTCGGAAGTTTGGAAATCGCGATATTTGGGATGCAAGATCGATTTGGGCAGCAGTCCCGGTCGCTCGACTCCGGTGCCAATGACCGAGTCCGCGATCACGACCACGCGGTGGGTGCCTGCGATCGCCCCATCATCGATTTGGTAGGTGCCAAGAAAAAAACTGCCGTCCGGTGCAATCTCACCTGTCGCTGTGACAGGGTTTTTCACTCCCGAGATCTCGAATTCGATCGTTCCTTCGCGAAGCAATTTACCATCGGGAAAGCGGACGACGCCGCTGACCGGATAAGTAGTGGTTTCCCTCGACGAGCAACCGGGAAGCGAGAGTATCACCACCGGCAACAAGAGACACAGTGCACGCAACATTATCGCAAGATTCCATAAACGTGATGAGAGCCGGCACCGAACGAACCTGTTTGGCCAGCACGCGGTTGTGATCCTAACCGATCCTTAGCGATCGAGCAGCAGTGACCACGAAAATCGCAATTCGTCTCGATGTTTTTCGATCGCTTTGTTAAGCTTCGCCACGATTCGATCATTCTGATTTTCGATAAAACGCTCGACCAGGACCTCCTGCATTATTTCGCCCCAAGCTTCTGCGGCATCGCCGCCGATCTTGCTGACTCGGTCGATCTCGAACGAAACCAGCGTCAGCTTGGCGCCCTCGATGTTCGGGTGGGCGACCACGGCGGGTGGTATTTCGCTGTAATCGAGATACAGCCCGATCGTGGAGGTCAGTTGCAACTGCACTTTCATACGTCCGGTCACCGTCACGCTGTAGAGTTTGACGCCCAGGTTCCAGCGTTCGACTTTGGCAGTGAACTGCATCGGCGTTTCAGTCGTGGAATCAATCCGCCAGTAATCCTGGTCGTTCAGCGTTGCGGAATTGATTTTCGTGGTGGCGGCATTCGGTGCGGTCGCCTCAGGCAGCTTGATTTCATAACGAATCCAGCGTCCGTGGTTTAGCTGTTTGAATCGTCGATGCGTTTTTAGTTTCAGCCCATCAAATTTCGCGTGGACACCGGCCCATACTTTTTTTGTATCGCCCCAGTCCTTGTCTCCCGTATAGACGGGGGGAACTTCTTGCATCGCTCGCGTCGCAAGCCACTGCATTGATTCCTTGGCTTGTGATTCGGAAACCGAAAGAGTTTGCTGTGCGGTAGTTTGTTGTGCCACAACCAAGTTGGCCGATAGTTTTAGCGTGAGAGCAACCATCAGAATGATCGCCCCATGTCCAAGTCGCGTTCCCTGCGACTTGGAGCCGACATTGGCTGCGCTCGCTGAGGCAGTTTTATTCGTCAGCGAGCTCGGTATTAGCGATAGACCACGCAGAAGTAGACGCCATCGCGTCCTGTGGCCATCGCGGCGCCGGCGACCCGCATGCGTGGATCGTTTGTAAAGCAAGCCGATACTCCCGAGGGTGAATAGGAACTTGACCATCCGACTCCTTCGTACATACCAGGGGCGAACGATCCCGGTGGATGGTTTTTCAGTCCTTGCGACGCCATCAACGCGGCACGCCGCTCGGCGACCGCTTGCAATTGCGGATCAAAACCGAGCGATCCAATTCCGTTGCGAGCCCGCTGGGCGTTCAGCGTCGCCAACACGTTGGACGTCCCACCACTGGGGGCAATCGTCGATGTTGGGATCGTACTGGAATACGATTGCCCAGGCCCAGATTGAATTTGTGCCGGCTCGATTTGCCCTGGCAACGATTGGATTCCCGTGGGATTTGTCCACGAAGTTTGCGTGACCGACGCAGGCGGGGCGGTGTGCGAATGCACCTTTCCGCACTTCGGGCACACGTATTGGTTGGACGCCAGTACCACGGTGTTGGCGGCCACGTTGGTTGCCAACATTGCACTGGCGGTCATCAGTCCAGCCAAAGCCACAGACAGCATTCGAAGCATACTACTTCCCTTTTCTACGAACCAAGAACTTTCATTTGACGAGAGTCGTTGGCCGAACGAGAAAGTGGCACGGTCTTGGTGTTCGATACGAGCGTGCCCAGAATCTCAGCCAATCAACGAGCCAACGAAAATGCAAACTTTGCCGATTGGGCGAAAGGGGGGCGTAGGGTAGAGAGGACAAGTTTCGCTAGAGTTTTATTATCGCCAGCGTAGTAAATCGATTGCTCTACGCGAGTTACGACTGCAAGATTCAACGAAGAATTCGCTTGGCATCGTAGGCAAGACACGCAAGATAGGCGGAGTGGATCCGCTAGCAACCTTTGATGCAGTAGGTCCAGCGGAGGGTGCCAGGTGAGTCGGCCGCAGCGGGACGGATCTGCGTTCGGTCACCAACGATGCTCAGTTCAGAACCGTCGCCCGGCTCGATTTTGAACCGTGGGTTTGTGTGGTAGGTGCTGCCCAGAAACTCGGGCGTTTGTTTGCAGCGGCAGGCGAAATCAAAGAAAAGCGTGGGCTCGGTGGCCGATTCCTGCCAATGCACACTGACGCTCCAGTGGCTGACGCCAGCGGATCCGACGCCCAGCAGTGCATCGCCGACCGGCAGCGATTCGAGCGAAAGTTGTTGGATCGGCGGCGAGCAAGGCCACGCTTGATCGGCCGTGCCGTTGACGCTGGCCATCGCAGCGTTTTCGTCGCTGGACGCTTCGCCGCCCAGGATCTGGTGAACGAAGCGGTCTTCGCACCAACGGAATTCGACTCGCAGCGATCCATCGAGGGACGTCAGGGCAAGAGGAGCGGAGGTCACGCCGTCACCTCATTTCCGGTCGGCAGGCTGGAGAAGGCCGACAACAGTTTCAGTCCGTCCGCTTGGCTCTTTTCGGGGTGAAACTGCGTCGCGAACAGGTTGTCTCGCCAAACCATCGCACAGAACGGGCCGCCGTAGTCGCACGTCAACGCTACGACCGAGGGATCCGTCGGACGCACGTAATACGAGTGAACGAAATAGAAGTGGGCTTCGGGGCTGATGTCCTTCAGCAGCGGTGGTTCGGTTTGGTGCGTCACCGTGTTCCAGCCCATGTGGGGCACTTTGTAGGACGACGGTAATTCAAATCGAACCACGTCTCCCTTCAGCACGCCAAGTCCCTCGTGTTCACCGTGCTCGAAACCGCGTTCGAACAGCAGTTGCAGTCCTAGACAAATGCCAAGGAACGGCTTTCCGGAATCGATAAAATCGCGGATCGGGCCGGCCAAATCGCGGCGGCGGATCTCGGTCATCGCGTCCCCGAACGCTCCGACGCCCGGCAGGATCAGCTTCTCTGCCTCGGCGATTTCTTGAGGATCGGAACTGATTCGTGCAGAGCCACCGACGCGTTCAATTCCTTTTTGAACGCTGCGGAGGTTTCCCATCTGATAGTCAACAATGGTGATCATCGTGGTACAGGCAATGACTTTTGGAAGAAATGTGAAAGAACCGTGCGAAAATAGGCGTGCTCGACAATATCGGTGAGGACGTATTCTCGCAACCTGTGGTTCACATTCCTAAGCGACCGCGTGGTAGAGCGCGCGTGCTTTTTCGGGGTCCAGCTGGACGGGGTTGAACGTCCCGGTCCACTGTTGGAGTGCTTCTTCGGCCAACGCTTCGATCTCGGACGATGGGATCGACAACTGTTCAAACGACGTGGCCAGCCCCGCGTCACGAAGCCACTCGGTGACCTTGTCGGCCAACCGTGCAGGAGCATTTTCGTTGGAGGCGGTTGGGTCGATTTCTCGCAGCAATTCGGCATACCAATCGGGATGATCCAGCCCGTTCAGCCGAATTACCGCCGGCAACATCAATCCGACGGCTTGCCCATGCGTGATGTCATGCCGAGCGGTCAGCGGATTTGCGGTCGCATGGGCGGCACCCAGCATCGAGGTTTCGATAGCCATGCCGGCAAAGTGGGCCCCGAGCTGCATTTGGCTGCGTGCCTCGCGATCATTCGGATCGGCCAAAACCCGCGAAAAACCTTGTGCCAACAGCCCAAAGGCGCGTCGCGAATAGGTCGTCGACATCGGATTGCGGCGTTTGGTCACGTAGGTTTCGATCGCATGCGAGATCGCATCAATCCCTGTTAGCGCCGTGACCGATCGGGGCTGGGTCATGGTCAAATCGGGGTCCAGGATCGCGATTCGGCAAGCCGCTCGAGGGTCGCCGCACGGCATTTTGACATGCGTTTTGGCATCGCTGATCAGCGCAAATGATTGAGCTTCGCTGCCGG
This sequence comes from Novipirellula sp., assembly GCF_041583735.1. Lineage (NCBI taxonomy): Bacteria > Pseudomonadati > Planctomycetota > Planctomycetia > Pirellulales > Pirellulaceae > Novipirellula > Novipirellula sp. Next base: position 377 of record NZ_JBFHFD010000380.1, on the reverse strand, counting down.
TTCCCGAGGTGGTTGGGATGGCGATCATCGGCAATAGATCGGTGGTCGCGCGGCCGACCCCCTGGTAATCGTGAATCGTCCCGCCACATGAATAAACGAAATTAATTCCTTTACAGCAATCCATACTGCTGCCGCCGCCGAGCCCAATCAGCAAATCGGGTTTGACCTTGGCCGCGTGGCGGACTCCGGCGTCGACCATCTCCGAGGTGGGGTTTTCGGCAAAATCGTGAAACGACTCGACCTTCAAACCGCTCGCTTCGAGCGAGGCGACGGCGTGTTCGAAATGGCCTGCTTTGATCAATCCAGCGTCGCTGACGACCATCACGCTTTTAGGGCGAAATTCGCTCGCTAATTCGCCGAGTCGTGAGAGCGTTCCT
>NZ_JBFHFD010000379.1:0-8416 GCF_041583735.1 Novipirellula sp. | reverse complement strand
GGGGTTGGCGACTTCGTCACGCCCGCGTTGTTCAATCGGGATCAGATCGCCTTTGGCGAGCGCAGGATCAAACGTGCTCGAGGGCGCCGCGACATAAAATGGAACGCGGTGATAGCGGGCGAGCACCGCTAAGGGGTAGGTCCCGATCTTGTTGGCGGCGTCGCCGTTGGCGGCAATTCGATCGGCGCCGACAATCACCGCATCAATTTGGCCCGTCTTCAGCAAGCTTCCCGACATCGAATCGGTCAACACCGTAACCGGCACACCGGCTTGCGCTAATTCCCATGCGGTCAAACGAGCGCCTTGTAGCAGGGGCCTCGTTTCGTCGGCAAACACCTCGATGGCGTGCCCCGCTTCGTGCAGATGGTATATCGGCGCGAGCGCCGTGCCCCACATCGACGTCGCCAAACCCCCTGCGTTACAGTGCGTCAGCACGCGGTGGCATTCAGCGAGCAGCTCGGCACCGTGACGTCCGATGTCGCGGCACATTTGACGATCTTCGTCATGTATCGTCGTCGCTTCACAAAGCAAACGCTCGGGCAACGCATCGTCGTCACCCACCGAATCGACAATCGCTTTCATGCGGTCGAGCGCCCAGAACAGATTGACTGCGGTAGGACGACTCTTCGCGAGAAATTCGATTGCATCAAGATAGCTTTGCCTGGACCGCGTCCCATCAGGTTGACGTGCCAAACAGACGCCATAGGCGGCCGCAATCCCAATCGCCGGAGCTCCGCGGACGACCAATCGCTGAATCGCATCAAACGTTTGGTCGACGTTCTCGCATCGCAACGTCACCAACTCGGAAGGAAGTCGAGTCTGATCGATCAGATCGAGACATCCGTCATGAAACGCAAGCGTCTGTGTCGTCATCTTAGCGGTTAAATTTCGTTAGCGAGTCGCGATGGTTTAGTACTGAAAACTCTCGGCGTCTTCTTTGGGCGCCGGTTGGTAGCTGTACGGTTCCATACTACCGCCCGCCCGTCCCTGGCTGAGACTTCGCACGGCACTCGAGTAACCAAACAATTCTTTTAGCGGGGCGTGAGCGGTGATCACGGTCATCGCGCCGCGGGTTTCAGTCGAAGCGATGATGGCTCGCCGCTGCAGCAAGTCACCGACGATCTCACCCATGTAATCTTCGGGGGTGGTGACTTCGACCCGCATGACTGGTTCGAGCAGCACGGGGCCGGCGGCCTGCAGTCCCTTGTCGAACGCGTCTCCGGCGGCAATGCGGAACGCCACCTCGTCGCTGCCCTCTTCGTGAACCTCGGCGTCGTAGGCTTCGATCTTAACGCCCGACAGCGGGAACCCTGCGATCAACCCGCCCCCCTCAGCACGTTGACGCAGCTCTTCAATCGCCGCAGCGCGAACATTGCCTTGCAGCGGACATTCGGGCGGCAAGCGGTCAAACACCAACACCGGCGACGAACTGTCTTCGAGTGCCGACACGCGGACCTTCAATCGTGCGAACATGTGCGATGCCCCGATTTGGCGATTGCATTGACCCACGATGTCGGAATTTCCGCTGATCGTCTCGCGATAATTCACGCGTGGTTTATAAAACTTGACGTTCAAGCCAAAGTCACGCGTCAAGCGATGCTGAATGACCTCCAGATGCAATTCGCCCATCCCGCTGATCAGCGTCTGGCCAAGCTCTTCGTTTTCAACGGCATGAAATGTGGGGTCTTGGCGGCGAAGCATATCGAGCGTTTCTTCAAGCTTTTTGCGGTCGCCTGTGTTTTCGGGCTCGATCGCCATCGACAACACGGACTCAGCAAACTTGATGCTCGGCAATTCGATCGTCTCTTTGGTGTCACAAACGGTGTCGCCAGTGATGGCAAAGCGGGGGCCGATCACACAGCAGATATCGCCGGCACCGACCGATTCGATTTGCCCATCGCGTTCCTTCTTGCTGGCGTGAATCTGCCACAGTTGAGCAATGTTTTCTTTCTTGTCGCGATTGGGGCATTGCACGCGTGAGTTCTGTTTCAGTTCGCCGCTGTAGACACGGATCCAGTAATTGTCGCCCGTTTTGGCAGGCAAAATTTTGAACACCAATCCGCAAAACGGCTCTTTTACATCCGGTTTTCGCAACAGGACTTTGTCGGGCTTCTTGGGGTCGACTCCTTCGACCGGCGGCCGATCCAGCGGACTGGGCAGATAATTGCCAACCCCGGTCATCAGCGGCTGAACGCCGATACCGTGCAGTGCCGAACCACAGAAAACCGGCTGGATCGCCATCTCGATACAACCTTTGCGGAGCGTCGAGACAATCATCTCACGCGGCACCGGTTTTTCATCCATCGCCAACATCATCGCTTCGTCGTTCAATTCATAAACGACCTCGAGCATCTGTTCCCGCCACAACATCGCTTCGTCCAGCAGGTCTGCGGGTATCTCGGTTTCCTTGACTTCCTTGCCTTCGGTTTCCGGATCAAATTCCAGCATTTTCAGGTCGACGAGATCGATCACGCCACGGAACGGATCGCTGGTGTGTGGCGGGCCTTGGCCGACCGGCAACTCCACCGCCACAGGACGCCCGCCCAATCGAGGAGCGATATCGTTATAGACCGCTTCAAAATTGGCTCCTTCACGGTCCATCTTGTTGATAAAGACAATCCGCGGAACGCCATACTTGTCCGCCTGTCGCCATACGGTTTCGCTTTGCGCTTCGACCCCTTCGCGAGCCGAGAACACGGTGACCGCACCATCGAGCACGCGAAGACAGCGTTCTACTTCGGCGGTAAAGTCGACGTGTCCGGGGGTATCGAGCAAGTTGATCGAATACTGATTCCAGGTGTACTTCACACACGCGCTGAAAATCGTGATCCCCCGCTCTTGTTCTTCGGGATCGTCATCGGTGTCGGTCGTTCCATGATCAACCCGGCCGACTCGATGCTTCGCACCACTGAGGTACAGCATGCGTTCGGTCACGGTCGTTTTGCCCGCATCAATGTGGGCAATGATGCCGATGTTGCGAATTTTGGATATGTCGAGAGCCATCAGTCTCGTGGGGTGTTGCTAGGAAGAAGGGAAACCGGTTCAAGCTCGACGTGTTCACGAAATCAAGATTCGCGGATGCGTCAGGGCAGTGGATTGTGCTTTTGCAAAGCCTACACTAGCGCATGAAAAACCGCGACACGGTGTAAGCCACACCGGATCGCGGTCCATGGATTTCGTTGTACGAATGCACTACCAAGCGAAGTGAGCAAATGCCTTGTTCGCGTCCGCCATGCGGTGCGTGTTTTCACGCTTGGTGTAGGCAACGCCTTCTTTCTTGTAGGCTGCCAAAACTTCGTCGGCAAGTTTTAGGTGCATTGGGCGACCCTTTTTGTCGCGGACAGCCGCAAGCAACCAACGAATCGCCAAACTTTGTTGACGGCTTCGGTTCACTTGCATCGGCACCTGGTAGCTCGCACCACCGACTCGCTTGCTGCGAACTTCGATGTAAGGCTTGATGTTTTCCAGTGCGGTTTCAAAGATTTCGATTGGCTCGGCGTCGGTATTACGCTTAGCAACTTCTTCGAGTGCGTCGTAGAAAACTCGCTGTGCTGTGGTCTTTTTGCCATCGAGCATCAAGCAATTGATGAACTTGCCCGCAAGCATCGATCCGTGCTTCGGGTCACCTTTAAGCGAGGTGCGGCTAGCTGTGATACGTCCCATGTTTGGTTTCGGTAAGTCGGTTGGGAATCGCGGCCGAAAACAACGATCGGCTGGCAAATCCGTGAAATGGATCTAAACGGTAAAATCTCGAAGCGAGTGGGTTTGTGGAATCAAATCCACAAACTATTTCTTCGCACCGTAACGGCTTCGAGATTGCTTGCGGCCATCAACGCCCAATGCGTCACGCGATCCGCGGACCACTTGGTAACGAACACCCGGCAAGTCACGAACACGTCCACCACGTACCAAGACGATCGAGTGTTCTTGAAGGTTGTGACCTTCACCAGGGATATAGACGGTGACTTCTTTGCCGTTGCTCAAACGCACACGCGTGATCTTCCGAAGAGCCGAGTTAGGCTTCTTAGGAGTCATCGTACGGACCTGCAAGCAAACGCCCTGTTTCTGTGGGCACTTTTCGAGCACAGGCGACTTGCTTTGGCTTTTCTTCAGCTTACGTCGCTTGCGGACGAGTTGATTGATGGTTGGCATAGAAAGTAGTTGTGGATCTTTTCCGTCGGGCCTTAATTCATTACGAACGAGCAAGTATCCGTTTTGCACGAAACCTGTCAATAGCTACTCGGCGTTTGAAACGCAGGAAATTTAGCTTGGAATGAAAAATGCCCTCTTAACTTTCCCATCGCTACCCCCTACGGCTTCGAACACCGCGACGAATCGCCCGTTTTCCGCGACAGGATCCATGAAAAGTGAACCGCTGTTCTGCTGTATGCAATGGCAACTAGCCGGACAGCGAATTTTCGCTAGATTACCTAGACCTCCATGGAGGGGAGCGACTTTCAATTGAGCCAATCACCCCATCAATGAGAGATAATTGCGATGAAAACCTCAGTACTCGGCAGCTTTGCAACCCGATTTTGCTCGGGTCGCCCGATTGCGATGCTCGCTTTGGCATCACTATTTGCGCTCAGCCCGGAACCACAGGCCGAGGCCCAGCTGATCCAGATCGGCCGCGGATTCGGCGGTGGCGTCCGCGTCCGAGTCCCATTTGTTGCAGTGGATGTCGCTCCTTGGGGTGACACCCGGGTTCGTGCTCCCTTTACCTCGGTAAATACGGGAATTTATGCCGGACCACGCTATTCAAGCCGCTATGGCAGCCCCATTTACCCGAGTTACGCCTATCCCCCGGCCTCGCCCTACTATCGCAGCGTCCCAAGTTACCCCCCAAACGTGTACGTGTCACCGAACTACCGCAGCGCGAGTCCGATGGTTGGTGGCAGCTCAATCTACGGCACTCCAATGCCGGTCGCTCCCATGCAAAGCAATCCAGGATTCAGCAGCTCGGACCGCAGATACGGCAGCTCGATCATTGCCTCGGCCACTCCATCCCCTCTGCTAGGTGATGGCCCCGTTTCGGCTGCGTCCCAAAGACCTCCGTTCGCGGGGTCGGCGTCGGATGATTTGCTCCGCCGCGCGGCGATGCAATTGCAAACCAGCCTTTCGCGGCGAGGTGGCGACAGCGATATCTGGATCGACTATTTGGCCCCTGCAGAGATCGCACGCCTGATCGATGCGGGGGAAATGTCCTCCGAAATGGCCGAGACACGGCTCCGCAATTACCAGGGGGTGACGTTCAACCCGGATCTCCGCTGGTTGACGTCACTGCCAGGGTTTGCCGAAACGCGTCGTCAATTGGAACTTCGCCTTGCCAATGCGAGTAGCGACGCCAATGCGAGTAGCGGTAACGACATTCGCGAGTCGACGCCGCAGCCTGCCGCCCCCGCGGCAACCGAAACTTCGCCCGAGCCAGCAGAAATACTTCCTCCTCCGATTCCCAAGCCTGATGCTGCCGCGGATCGAGCGAACTCGGGCCAACCCACGCCCGCCAAACCCGTTGCCGAGCCCGACGCAAAAGAACCCGAGGCGAAAAAATCGGTCGGCATCTAGTGCGGGTGGCGGGGTCGCAATTGACAGAAGAACGCTTTCTTCTGGTCGGGCAGCGAGTAATCGAAGCCACAATTTTTGAAAAACTCTTCGGAGGAACTGATTGCCATCACCTCCATCACCCCGAGCTCGCGGGCGCGCTGGACACAATGGTCGACCAGCATCCGGCCAACCCCGATATTTCGATACTCGTGGTGCACCGCTAGACTGAGCAGTTCGGCGAGCTTGGCACTGTAGATCTCGACTGCGGCAAACCCGAGGCATTTTTCTTTGCCATCATCGGTTCGCACCGCCATAAAACCATGCCGAGTCAGCTCGATCACTTCGGCTTCGGTGCGGGCCAACAATAACCGCTGCGCCACATAAGGCCGCAGCAGGGCATGAATCGCTTCGGCGTCGCCTGGCATCGCTTTGCGAATCGTCACCCCCGCCAGCAATGAAGGGGGCTCGGCGTCGGAGTTTTCCGACGAATGAGGGGTATTTTGCGAAGAATCCTGCGTCACGATCACTCCTAATGCCGCAAATGCTTAATTCAATTGAACTGGGTTAGTCGCTTGTTTGATGGTGTCTCGCATCAAGGCGATCGGGGCGTCGCGTCCGGTGAACAATTTGTACTGGTACGCCGCTTGGCGAACAAACATATCGATCCCAGTGATGATTCGGCAGCCGTGCTTTTTTGCATGCTTGATCAACATCGTACTTTCGGGATTGTAAACGGTATCAAACACGACCATGAATTGGTTCATTGCCGAGGCGTTATACGGCGTGCTGTCGACATCAGGATGCATTCCGATCGGCGTTCCGTTGACCAGCAAGTTGACCTTGTGTGAATGACGATCTTCCCATTCGACCACGCGGCAGCCGATTTCCGAAGCCAAAAGGTTGGCGCGTTCAAAGGTTCGCGAGGCGATCGTGATATCGGCGCCTCGTTGACGCAATCCCCATGCGATCGCTCGCGACACCCCGCCGGCGCCCAGGATCAGAACGGACATGCCCATCATCGGTTTCTCGACGTCTTTTTTCAGCGTCAGCACCTGTTCGATGCAATCCATCGCCGCGCGGTAATCGGTGTTGTAGCCAAGGTTGTCTTTGCCTTGGAAAATCACGGTGTTGACCGCCCCAATTCCGTTCGCACTCGATTCCGCTTGCGTGCAATATTCGAGCGTTCGCTCTTTGTGAGGGATCGTGACGCTGATCCCGCTGACCCCAAGATTGCGAGCATTTTGGAGGAAAATGTGCAGATCGTCGGCGGGGACCCGGAACGGCAAATACCGAGCATTCAGCCCCTGATCGTAAAAGGCGGTGTTGTGAATCAGCGGGCTGTAGCTATGCGCGACGGGGTCGGCGACGACGCCGAACAATTCGGTGGCCTCGTTGATCTCTTTGTAGCGGTACAGCGTGTTCATCTCTTTCCAATTGAGCTGTCCCGGCGCCAGTTTCTTGTCGGCGCTGTAGGTCGCGTAGGTGAACGGCGATCCAACTCGCTCGCCCAGAATCCGGGTCACCATCCCGATTTCGCCCATACAAATCCCGATTGTCGGTCGTTTGGCGTTTTTGACCATATTCAACATACGGATGTTGTCCGAGAAGCTGTTGGCCATCGAGGCGATTTTGACAATATCGGCGTCCTCATCCGCCATGGCAGCGGCCAAACTTTCCAAATCATCGGGGGTTTCCGCGAAATCGTGGTAGCTGATGATTCGTTTTGTATTGCCGTAACGAGGAATTTGCGAGGCGATGTCGGCCTCGATATCGACGTACTCGACCCCCGCGGCGATGGCACTTCGCAACACCATCAAACGCTCTTGCTCGCTACGCATCCAACGTCCCCCGTCCTCGCGACGACGACAGGTGATCACGACGGGGCCCGGACGTTCATCAATCAAACGCTTCAAATTGACCGCACGCCCGATGAAATCAAGCCGCAGCTCGACCAATTGGGCGCCTTGTTCGACGAGAAACTGATGTTCAGCAATCATCCGCTTGTGGCGGGCACGACCGAGGCTAACACAAATCATGAAGTCAGAAAAAACATCGAGGAAGAACGGTCCTGCATTCGCAGGGTCAAGCAAGCACGTATAATCGCTGGAATCGCCGATTTTGACTACCGGCTATCTCAAAGACTCAAAAATAAGCTGCAATGTTGAAGATAAACACGTTTTCTAAAGCGGGCTGTGTCAAATTTGCCGTCGTTTTGCTCTCCATTTCTGCTGCCATTGCTACCGCCCCCGCCGGGACCGCCTCGGACGAATCGGCTCGCAAATCGCTCAGCGAGTGGACGCTGGCCCGCGGCAACCCCGAATCGACTGGGGCGACCGATCAACAGGTTCCGAAGGATTTGGTCGTAAAATGGGAATACAAGGCGGACGAGGCGATCGAATCCGCCTTGGTTGTCGCTGATAATTTAGTGTTTGCAGCCGACGTGATGGGAAAGCTGTATGGGATTTCCCGCGTCGACGGCAAAGAAGTGTGGACGCACGATTATGACACAGGGTTCACCGCTCCGCCTGCATTTCACGACGGGCATCTGGCGATCGGCGATGTCGAAGGCAATTTCTATTTTCTCGATGCCAAAACGGGAAAACTGCTGTGGCAAGCGGAAACCGAAGGCGAGATCGATGGCTCGGCGGCATTTTTTGGTGACAATGTGCTGATCGCCAGCCAAGATGGCAAACTGTACTGCTTTGCCGTCAAAGACGGTTCGCCGGTGTGGACTTACCAAACCGACGACCAAATTCGCTGCAGCCCCACGGTCGCTGGTGATAGCACGTTTATTGGCGGGTGCGATGGGCAATTGCACATCGTTGATTTGAATACGGGCAAAGCGATCGGCAACACGGTTCCGCTCGGGGGG
>NZ_JBFHFD010000378.1:0-8428 GCF_041583735.1 Novipirellula sp. | reverse complement strand
GCGCATCCAGCGCGTCGGGATCTCGCTCGTTTGCGATCGCGGCCCAAGCAAATGCGACCGCGACAATGCCGCCGAACGCGAAGATGCCGCAGGGAATCGCCAACACCGTGATTAGCAAGGCCAAAGGAAACTGAACGATTCCCCACTCGGGGAGCCAGGCGGCAATCCAACCGATCGTCCAAATCATCGCCCCTAGCGCGGCAACACAAAGCAGCGGTACGATTCCCGCAATCCAGGCAGCAAAGAATCGCGGCAGGATCGATTTCACCAGCGTATGGAAACGGATCATCGGTCGGCCCGCGGTTAACAATCCTCCTTGGCGAACGAAGAGCAGCGAGGCAAACGACCACGCGATTAGCGTCCACAGCAGCCCGCAAAGAGAGCGAACGGCGTTGCCGCCACGATGTTGTTCTGCGCCCCAAAATGCTTCGTTTACCCACATCCAAGGCCAGCGGGTTTGCAGTCGCGATGCTGCCGCGATGCCGCTGCCCATGCTGCCGCTGCCCGGATTCGTGACGACCGCATTGGTCACTGCGGTGGCAGGGGCGCCGGGAATCGTGTGGTCGCCGAGGATCCAGTGGTACACGGGCAACCAGATCGCGAGCGTCAGCATGGCGATCAAGATCATCGAGGGCGAGCCCGCCATTCGCAGCGTTCGCAACAATCGCAGCCATGGGAAAATGTCGATCCATTCTCTCACCCGCGCAAGCACTCCGGTTTCGAGTTCATGCCCGGCATGCAGTTCGTGCTGGTTAGATTCCGTGTCTTGCAAAGGACTCATCGCGTTGTTGATTCAGCGTTTTGAAAAGGCACAGACTAGCGAAACGTGATGCGTTTCCATAGTGTCGGATCGGGAATCGGCGGTAGCGACGTTTCCGCTTCGGCCGCGACCACCGCAGCGCTGAGGAACCATGATTGCCCCGGTTGCAGCGGCAACTCGGTCAGATCGCGTCGCAACACGGCGAGTTCATAATGAAGACTCTCGCCCGCTTCTTGGACCGCAACGTACCACGTCGGCTGCCATCCAGCTTGTCCATCGATACTGTCGCGGGTTTTGCCCGACGGGGTGACTTGCAATTGATAAGCGGTCATCAGGTCTTGGTCGGTATCAATCGAGATCCGTAGCCGGTCCGAGTGGCTCAAGTCATGATCGCGGTTCTTGTTGGTCGTCTTGGTCGCCGGAGCGTGTTGAAACGCGGCACGAGCACAGCGAACAAAGAAATAAACGAATTCGTCATCGTAGGCGACTTGCAAGCTGGTGACGTCGTCACGGTTCGCAGGGTTTGCGGGCGGCAGCGTCCAGCAGGCTTCCTCGGCGATTCCATCCAATTTGGGGCGTTCGCCGATGGGGATCGCAATCGCATGGGCATCGCCGGGTGACATGTCGCTGTGGTCACCGCGCGTGCCACCGGGGGCAATCAATCGCGTCCAAGGGTTGGGCGATTGGGTGGCCAGCAGACGGCGGTAATTGCCCGAGGCTTGGCCCATCAATTCAAGTTTTTCGCTATCACCGCGTTGCCGCGCCGCTTCGCTTGCGATCAAGACAAGCGGATGAAACTCCCACGCCAAATCGACCTCCGCTTGACTTTGCTGCACGCGTTGGCTGCCGACTTGAATCGTGGTCGCCTCGGGGACGCGGAGCGGTGAAACCGCCGACGTTTGCATCACGCCGCTGTGGGGAGTGTCGACTTGAAAGGGCGACACCGCAGCCTGTTGAGCCGGCGCCGGTGCGGTGCTCGATGCAAGCGCCAAGCTACGCGAAACCGACGCATGCAGCGTTTGCCATTCTGCACTGTTTTGGATCGCCGCCAGCCGTAGTGCGGACCATTTTCCGAACGAGCGATCCGAGAACCGTTCGGCCGATTCGGCCAACACAATTTCTAAGTACGTGATCGCATTGGGGAACTCATCAGCATCGTACGAGGCGAGTCGGCGCTGGATGCTCCATGCCAAACGAAGTTGATCGTGAGTCGCGGTTTGGTTGAGCAGTGTTTTGAGGCCGCGTGCAAAAAAATCGGCTGTCGAGCTTGATTGAATCATTTGCTCTACTCGTTTGGATTCGCTCAAACGAGCTTGAACGACTTGCAATTGACGCCGGTTTGCCTTCGTCAACTTGCCCGCCAAACGTTGATGTTTGGAAAGGGATAATCCGGTGGTGACCGATTCGCCTCGCGGTGGATTCCCCGAAGCATCGTACATCACGCGGAGCGAGACGGTGTCTTTGGCACCGCTGTTGGGTGATGCGATTTGAAGCGAGTCGTCCCAGATGTCACCGGCCAATACTCCGGCAAACGGCAGCATCGCGTTGCGGTGCAGCGTGCTGTCGCCGACCGCGTCAAAACCGTATCGAACGACGCGAGTAATCCCCATCGAGATGGCGGTTTGCGAAAATGCCGATGCCGTTCTTGGATCAAGTGCTTCGTCAATCACCACCACCGCAGGCCGGTGAATAGCGATCCAGTTTTTGGCTTCGGCTTCGATTGTTTCGGCAGGGTCGATCGTGTCGACCGATGCAGCGGCCAAGCCCGCTGCGGCTTGGCGGGTGCGATACAGCCGCTGTAGCGCCGCAGCGTCACTGCGGCTGACGGTTTCGGGCTGCTGCAAAACAATCGCAACACGTTGATGCGACTCGAGCGTTTCCGAACCGACCAGAGGCCATGCCAGCGACGAAGCGTCTTTAGCGACCACCAGGATCGAAGCATGACGCTGCTCGCCGCGGATCGCTTGCCAACGCCCGCTCGCACGATCGCTGTGTAGGATCACGCCGTGATCCCCCACCGCAAATAATTCGTTTGTGTTTTTTTCAACGACATCGCGAATAACCATGGGGGCTCCAGTCGCTTCGACCCACGCCAAGCGGACCGCCGATTTTGATTCGGCTTGGACAGCGGGAATTCCTTCCAATTCACCGGTGCTGCTCCAGCTGCGGCCCGCGTCGTGGCTCTCGAACTCGCGAGATTCCGCGATCGCGGACCAATCGCCTGTGGCAATGACCGCGTTGTCTTGGGCGCGTCGGGCGAGTCGGCCGAGTCGAGGTAATTCGTTATCCGCCCCGCGTCGCCAGCTCGCTCCGGCGTCGTCGGACCACAGCGTGACGCCACGGCTGAGCGAGGTGATCCGGTCGTATTGGCCACCGACGGCGACGACGTTTTTATTGTTGATCCAAAGCACGTCGGACAGCACGCAGTCGGCTGGACTCGGTTGGATTCGCCAGGATTGTCCCCCGTCGCTGGATCGCAAAATGACGCCATGATCCCCCACCGCGACCCCGGTTTGGCCATCGTGGGAAAACGCGACCGCGCGAAGTGCCGCGTCTTCGCGGAGCGATTCGGTTTGCGTGTAGGCGGCGGTCGGTTCGAGCGGGGCTTGGGCCCAAAGGGATCCGGAAACGACGGTGGTGATGTACACCCCGAGTGCGGCCAGACCGATTCGGGCGTACAGGTGTGCTAGCAATGGCAAGCCAAGGGCCGTTTGAAGAAAATCGAGCTGGGGTGTCCGCAATTTCATGCCAACCATCCTTTTACGAGGTTTGCCATCAAAAAGAGGGCTGCCCATCCGAGAAACAAATTTGCGGCGACATAAAAAACCGCTGCAGGCCATCGTTGTTCCCCCGCCAACAGCATCGACTCGGCAGCAAAGGTCGAAAAAGTGGTGAGGGCCCCCAAAAATCCGACGCGTAATCCCAACAGCAATCTTGGGGGGAAATGGTCGTTAAGGAGGCTGTATTCCGCTAGGGCCCCCATTGCGGCGCATCCAGCAACATTAGCGACCGTGGTACCGATCATCGAGCTGCCTCCGGGAATGGACGTCATTGCAAGCGTAATCCCGTAACGGGCGATAGATCCTACCGCTCCGCCGACCGCTACGACTGCTAGATTGAGCCAACTACTCATCAACACCGACCGATTTAACCATTGCCTAAGTTGGGGCACGAACTTAATTTAGATGCGTAGGTTCGGAGTTTCGGCCGTCCGCGTAAACGCCAGTTTTTTGAGACCCCTCTTCGAGACTGATGTCTCTCCTCCCGCGGGGGATGGCTGTTTAGGACGTGACGCGGTTCATTTGCCGCAATGAATCCCCATCAGGGTGAACCCGTGAGGGCGGATTGAGCACTTAATCTACGAACGATTGTTCCCCAAACGACTGAACGTTTCCTTTCCTTTCTTGTGTTGACGTAACCGATGAGTACTGCAAAAGCCGCCCCCACGAAATCCAAAGTCATGACCGGAGCCGATATCCTGGTCAAATCGCTAGTGGATCATGGCGTCGAAGTACTGTTCGCCTATCCCGGCGGCTGCAGCATGCCGCTGCATCAAGCGTTGACCCGCTTTGGCGATTCAATCCGCACAATACTGCCGCGTCACGAGCAAGGGGGCGCGTTTGCCGCCCAAGGTTATGCTCGCAGTACCGGAAAAGTCGGGGTGGTGATGGCGACCAGCGGTCCAGGGGCGACTAATCTTGTCACCGCCATCGCAGACGCCAAGCTCGATAGCATTCCAATGCTCTGTATCACCGGCCAAGTTCCCACCGGGGCGATTGGATCCGACGCGTTCCAAGAAACGCCGATGGTCGAAATCTGCCGCGGAATTACCAAGCATCATTATTTGGTCACCGATCTAGCCGATCTGCCACGGATCGTGAAAGAGGCCTTCTATATCGCGACCAGCGGTCGGCCAGGGCCCGTTTTGATCGATATGCCCAAGGACATCCAGCTCGGTACGTCCGAGATCGACATGGATCCCGAAATGGATTTGCCCGGTTACGACCCGACCCCAACGCCGGTTCCGAGCGAAACGATCCGTCAGATCGCCGCCGCGATCAAGTTGGCTCGTCGTCCGATGATTTACGCCGGGGGCGGGGTGATCATCGGCAGTGCCAGCGAAGAGCTTCGCGAATTCGTGAAAAAGACCGGGATCCCTGTGACCACGACCGTGATGGGGATCGGTACGGTCCCGCCCGAGCAAGAGCACTCGATGTCATGGCTGGGGATGCACGGAGCCGCCTACGCCAACTACGCCGTTCGTGACTGTGATTTGTTGATCGCACTGGGCGTTCGCTTTGACGACCGTGTGACGGGCAAAGTCGAAGCGTTTGCCAAGGACGCCAAGATCATCCACGTCGACATCGACGGATCGGAATTGAACAAAAACAAACAAGCTCATATCCCCGTGCGTGGCGATGTGAAGCAAGTGTTGACCGAATTGAACAAGGTCGTACAAAAGCCAGAGATCGCAGCGTGGCAGAAACATTGTGATGAATTGAAAGCGAAGTATCCGTTTAAGTACGACGAAAACTTCGATGGCATTCTGCAGCAACACGCCATCAAGACGCTCAGCGATATCACGGCGGAAATGGATACCTACATCACTGTCGGCGTCGGCCAGCACCAGATGTGGGCGGCTCAGTTCTATCAATTCCGTCGCCCTCGGACTTGGCACAGCAGCAGCGGACTCGGCACGATGGGCTTCGGTTTGCCGGCGGCGATGGGCGTCCAAGCGGCTCACCCGAATTCGTTGGTCGTCGACATTGATGGTGACGGCAGCTTCCAAATGAACATCCAAGAACTGGCGACTTGTTTCTGTGAAGAGTTGCCAGTGAAGGTGTTGCTGTTGAACAATCAGCACCTTGGGATGGTGGTCCAGTGGGAAGACCGCTTCATGGATCGCAACCGGGCTCACACCTACCTAGGCCCGATTCACCACGACGAGGCCGCCGGAAACAGCAGTGCGGATCGATTCAGTTACGCCGAAGAACGCTATCCCGACTTTGTCAAAATCGCTCAAGGCTACGGCTGTGGCGCCGCAACGATTCGCAAGAAAGCGGACCTCGAAGGCGCTCTTCGCGAGATGATCGAGCACAAAGGACCTTACTTGTTGGACGTTCAAGTGCCGTATCAAGAACACGTGTTGCCGATGATCCCCGGCGGTCAAACCGTCGACGACATGATCCTCGAATAAGCGGCCAAGCAATCACGAGAAATCGACCAATCGCCGACGTTATAACGTCGGCGATTTTTTTTGCCTTGTAGCCTCACCGTTTGTCGAATTCGCCCACCACAAACGCTCCGCTGCAACGCTCACGCGAACACCGTGATCCCTTTTCGCTGAATGTAGGCGTGCCACAGCATGTACGCGGCGATCGTGCGGTTGGGCGACCACTGCTGGACCCTCGCTTCAAGTTCCGCCACGACTTTCGGCGTTGGCAGTGTGCGTTTGTTGTCGGACACAGGCTCCAGTGCGAATTCGTGAAGCATGCTGTTGACCAACGCCACGTCGCCCAATGGGAACAAATCGGTGCGGTTCAGTGCCAGCATCAAGTACACCGACGCACTCCAGTGACCGATGCCGATGACCGCCGTCAGTGATTGGCGAACTTCGTCGTCGGGCATCAGGGGTAATTCTTCGAGGACCAACGTTTTGCTTTGCACCGCACTGGCTAACTCACGCAAGTAGCGTGCCTTTTGGCGACTGACGCCGCATCCTCGCAACACGTCATCATTGGCCTTTTGGATGACTTTGGGCGTGATGCTGCCTAGTCGCTGGATCAATCGCGTAAACGTTGTTTGTGCCGATGCCAAGCTGACTTGTTGTTCCAATATGATGCGGGCGAGCGTTTCAAAGCTGGGATCGCGTCGCCACATCGGCGGGTAGCCATGGCGATTGATGATCTGAGCAAACACCGGTTCGATCGTCGCGAGGTCGCGGCAATAGCGTTTCAGCGTTCGCGATGTGAAAATGCGAGGCTTGGTGCGATTCATGTCCGGCGAGCTCGATTGGCTAGGTGTTTGGATTATGGTCACGGCAAGTCAAGGAACTGTCCCCTACCGCACGCTGAGCACGATTCTGCTGACGGAGAAAGAGGGCGGGGCGAAAATTATTAGCCGATTTATAGCGTTCCAAGAATTTCCTTGTCGCCCAATTTGCGGTTCTTTGCATTCGAGTCGCCCAGAGAGGCTCTCAGGGGCATGATTCGGTAGTGCCGTTTGGCGCGTGATATGCTCAATATGCTCAAGTAGATTCATGCGAACTTTCTTTCGAACACCGCACGCTCTTCCCCGTTGATGGGCGATCCCACTGAACCACGATTACAAAAACAACGAGACTCTTCTATGAGCCCCTTTGAACAACAATTGCACGTCATTCGCACTCGCCCTGGTTTCATCGCAGCACTGGATCAAAGTGGCGGCAGCACCCCCAAGGCACTCGGACAATACGGAATCGATGAGTCGGCGTGGAGTAACGACGAAGAAATGTTCGCGGTGGTCCATCAAATGCGAACTCGGATCCTGACGAGCGACAGTCTGACGAAGGATCGCATCATCGGGGCGATCTTGTTCGAAGACACATTGCGGCGACAAGTCGAGGGCCGCCCCACGGGGGACTATCTCTGGAACGTTAAACAAATTGTACCGTTTTTGAAGGTCGATGAAGGGCTTGCCGAACAGAGCGATGGCGTTCAGCTGATGAAACCAATGCCGAAACTTGACGCCAAACTTGAACTTGCTAAACAGCAACCGGTGTTTGGTACCAAAATGCGATCGGTCATTCACTTGGCCAACCAGTCGGGCGTCGATGCGATCGTAGAACAACAGTTTGACTATGGCAAAAAAATTGCCGCGGCAGGTCTAGTGCCCATCATTGAACCGGAAGTCGATATCCACTGCAACGAAAAGGCAGAGGCGGAAGAGCTTCTCAAGGACGCTCTAATCAAGCAGTTGGACCGGCTGGACGGCAAGACGCTCGTGATGCTGAAGCTAACGCTTCCCGAGAAAGACAATTTGTATCTGGATTGCGTCGAGCATCCTGCGGTGGTCAAAGTCGTTGCACTCTCAGGAGGATACAGCCGCGAGGAAGCGGACATGCGGCTTCGCAAACAGGCTCACGTTGTCGCTAGTTTCTCTCGAGCTCTGCTGCAAGATTTGCGAGCGGACCAGACGAAGCAAGAATTTGACGAGGCCTTGGACCGCGCCGTGCAGAGCATTTTCGATGCTTCGATGACGCCCCACGCGTTGTAACGGACCGCTTTTAGCCAATGTTAGCTCTCGTAGCTACCTTCGCCAGAAGGTGGTGAATCATGTTCTCGTAGCTACCTTCGCCAGAAGGTGGTGAATTGTATTTGCACTGCAACCATCCACGCTCTGGCGAGCGTAGCTACAAGGCGGCTAGCGAAGTCAGCAGTCTCGTTAATTTTGGGAGAGGCGACTCACGTGCTAACACCGCTCGATCGTTACTGTGAATCATGCTCTCGTAGCTACCTTCGCCAGAAGGTGGTGATTCGTATTTACACTGCAACCATCCACGCTCTGGCGAGTCCTCATTCCGCTTCGCGGCACCCTAAATAATGAAAACGGCGGTTAGTGTATAATTTACGATGGCTGACGTGTGAGTTGGGTCGCAGATCGTGCTCCACTGGCGTCTAGAGCCCGTTG
>NZ_JBFHFD010000377.1:0-8428 GCF_041583735.1 Novipirellula sp. | reverse complement strand
GTTGCGAAGCGTCATTTCGGCTTTCCGATTCGGTGGCATCTAGACATGCGTCAAAACACCCCCCCCTGGGCCAAATTTTTTTAACGAATGTCGGTCCGCCTCGACTCGATGAGCCCCTTTTGAAGAAAGGGGACCACGAGGAAGCCGACTGTCGCCCCCGAATCACGCGACAAGAGAGACTCAGAGAGCGAGAAAACTTCGCAGCTGAGCAGGTTTGGGTGATCAAAACGCTAGAGGCGCATACGGAAAAATAGCGGCGTCCAATGCCGTCTACTTTGATACGAAACGGGTGGTTTTATTACGGCACGGCGCGGGGCCCGCCCGGGAAATTTCGAACGTTTTACTTGCTACAACCGGGCGGGCCCCGCGCCGTGCCGCTACCAAAGTAGATGACATCCTCTCGGCTCTTACTGAAAACCGTAGCGGAAGTCGCGGGCGGCTTTAGGCAGCATGGCATAACCCATTGGAAAATCAAAATTCTTCACGAATTCCGCTAGCAAGTTTCCGCCTCGGATGCGTTCTCAGAAAGTGCCTAGCCGTCGGGAAGTGTCCAAACAGGGTCAAACACGCCTCCGAGTTGAGACTGGATCACTCGCAACATCAGCAATTTCGCCGGTCCGTCCTGCGGTCGTTCCAACAGCAGTTCGGCCAGGATGTCTTGCGCTTCGGCGTGTCTTTCCGACTCAAATGCCGAAAGTGCCAACTCATAGGCGATACAACTAGCACTCAAATCCTGTTTCCCACAGCTCCCAAGCTCGTACAACTGTACCGGCTCGCGAATGTTGTGAACGCGAACACTGCAAACTCGTCGCCCACGCAGTTTCGCATCCACCCGGCTGGCGGTGCTCTGCGTCATCAGGATTGAACTCCGCAGATATTTCGTCGCTCCTTGCACCCGGCTGGCCAAATTCACGGTATCACCGAGCGGGCCATATTTGATTCGATGGGTTGATCCTGTATTGCCGACCACCGCCAACCCGCTGTTGATCCCGATCCCCATCCGTGTGTCGGCTCCGACCGTGGAACGCCATTTCTCGCTCAGCTGGACCACTGCTTTCTGAATCGCGATTGCGCAATGACACGCCTCGGCGGCATGTAGTGGCGAGGCAATCGGGGCGCCCCACATCGCCATGATTTCGTCGCCGACATAATCGACAATCGTTCCGCCATGGTCCAGCACAATTCGGCTCAGCTCGTTCATTACGTCGCTGATCCAAGTGATCGTTTGCACCGGTCCCACACGTTCGCTGGTGCGGCTAAATCCACGCACATCACATACCATCACCGAGACGTCTGCGGGACACGGCTTGTCGAGCAAGTTCTTGTCGCAGAGGACCTGATTTAAGATGTTGCGAGGCAAAAACTTGCTCAGCTCTGCTAAACGAGCATCGATTTGACGCAGACTTGAACGAATCCTCGCATGCAACAATCGTTCATCGGCCGGTTTTTCCAGATAGTCATCCGCCCCATTTTCAATTGCGTCCGCAGCAGCAAATCGGGCGTCGGCGGCGGCGACGACGATGATCGACGGTTTTCCGGTGGTGGGAGAGCTGTGTATTCGATGTATCAATTCAATTGCATCCATTTCCGCGAAGTCCATATCCAATAAACAGACGTCAAAACGCTGCTGTTCCATCAATTCAATTGCGGTCGATGCACTTTCAACGCCCACCACACGGTAGTTGTAGCGTTTCAATTTGCCTTCTAGATCGGCACGGGATTCACGATCCGCGTCGACCACCAATACCAACGGTCGTGGTCGATCGCCGCAGCTGAATGGATTGGTGAAACGGTATTCGTCGGTTTCGTGGGGGGCGACGACTTTGCTAGCTGTGGGGACAACTTTGATTCGCGACATAATAGCGCTTCGTTGATGCCATAACATAATAAGCCTGCGGGGGCGTGATACGAATTCGCCGGGACGGGGGACGCGGCGATTCGAGAAAAGGCTGTTGGATAAGTGCGTCTGTGACGAGACAGCGGTGGTGCTCAGCCATGGGTGCGAAGATATTCGCTAACATGCGAGTTCGAGTTACGGCTGTTTACAAAAACGCCGCAGCGTAGATAGCTCGTACAGTCGATTTGGTGAACAAGAAATCGAGCGAGGGTTTCCGTGCTGACAAATCCGCCTCGTAACGCATGACGATCGGCGATACAGGCGCCGACGGTTCGCAGCGGTTTCAATTTTGCACAGCGAACGATCGTCCAGTCCAGATCGCATTGCATCAAGACTGCCGCCTCGTTTTGCTTGTCGGCCAATCGAGGGCGAAGTCCCAGCGAACCTGCCACACGCGTGGTAAACGTCCCCAGGGGACGCGGCCGATCGCCGGGCAAAACCACTCCCGAGTGCGAGACGACGATGTACCGCCGAGCGCCCTTGCGATGCAGTTTGGGCAACAGCGACCGAGTCAACTTCGCTGCCTCTGTCGCCGCTCCCCCCGTGCACGTTCGCATTGTGGGACCGTAACAATTAATGACGGCCATGCAATCGCTGACCACATCGGTCAAAGAACGTTGGTCGTTCAATTCGCAGAGGACGACTTCGATCGAGTTGGCAGAGTGCTCGAAGCTCGGATCTTGGACTTGCGTTTTGACGTGGAAACCACAACGGCGAGCCACCGAGATGACTTGGCGGCCGAGCACCGTGTCGCCGCCGAGAACACAAATGCAACGTGCAAGGTTCATGTCCATATTCATATACATGTCCATGGTAAATCCCCGTACCGCTGCATCTCTGGGAAATACTGCGGCCTATGTTGAGTAGAGAAGAGCAACGCGTCGCTTTCTTTCGACGCTCGTCTACTTCATAGGTCGAGAGTGAACGTATGCTGTCACATCAAAAGAGCCCGTCCTGATCCAGATCCGATGGTGGAGATTTGTGTTTTCGCCGTGCTGCGATCGCGATGCTGCCCGCCACGATCGCTGCTCCCGCAGGATAAGCCAGCTTTGAAATCCGCAGCGGCGGGGGATCCGAGACCGGTTGAGTTTCTTCGCTCGTCATCGACTCGATCGATGCGAGGATCGAATCGAGCAGCGGACCCGAGATCGGTTCCACCACCCCAGCGGCGATCAAGTCCAAACAGCGGTGGTATCCTATCGTCGATTCCAATTGCACCTTGATCGCGTCTCCCGTGATCACCCCAATTCGCGACGGCAAGTTTGCCCGTTGTAGGTCAATCAACCCACCCGGCCCCGAAAACCAATCCAGCAGCGACATGTCGACGACTTGAGGCGTTGCACGCAGCGTCGAGTGGAGATGTCGCTGCAGTCGAGGCAGGATGCCGTCGTCAAGCTGCCAAGTACCTTCTTCGCTATCGCTCAGGCTCTGCAGTGGATGCAAGTGAAACGATGAATCCGACGGAATCAAACCTGATTGAAGGTCGTCCACGCTATCGGAATCGGTACGTTCGATTTCCGCAGTGGATAAAAACGATGTCGCCTCTAATTCGTTTTCGGTGGTGGTAGCGATGTCCGCAACTGCATCCGCATTCTCAGCCGAGATGGTCGAAACGGTTTCGACCGCTTGCAGGGCCTCTTGATCATCCAGCGAGGTGTCGTTTTGTTCTAACGGTTGCAACGAAGCAAGAATCGCATCGACTGCCGACGGAATAACCAAGCCGTTGTTGTTTTGCGGCAATACGGCGTTAACGTTCCGGCGGTCGTTGGCAACGTCGTTGATACCTGGGTTCGTTTGCGACGCGACGGTGCTGCTGATCCCCAGCGTGGTCGGAGTTGTACTCTGGGTGGCCTGGGCTACCGTGGTGTCTTGCCGATAGGAGGTGTCTTCGCGATAGGACGATCCTTGGCGGGACGACACCGCCGCATGATGATTTCGGTCGATCCCGTTTGCTCCGCCACGATCGCTTTGTTCGCTGTTCCCCAGCGACTCGCTTGCCAATACGTGATTCGCATGAATGCTGGCCTCTTGGAGCGTGGCCAACTGTGTTTGGCGTTGTGCTTGGAACGCGGACGAAGCACTGCTGGCAAGCTGGCCCACAGTGTCGTCTTGAAAATTGTCCGACTGGCTCGCGGTGAACGAGAGGTCAAAAACAAGGATGCCGCCCGCCAACAGCGAGCGTGTTTCTAATTGTTCGAAACGCAGAGGACGAGATGCAGAGGTGTCAGTCATCGTAGGATCTCCTCGCATTGCCAAGGGTGAGTGAATTGTGTTGATGTTTTGCCAAGTAGGCTTGATACCGTGGAACCTCCGGTGCAAGCTGGACGGCTCGAGATTGGTGTTCTGCGGCTTCGATGAAATACTGGCGAGCGACGCGGCCATTGCCAAGTTGTTGCTGCAAAAAACCCAGGTTATTTAGCACGCCACCGAGCATGCTTTGGACTTCCGCATCGTCGGGGTACAAAGCGGCGAGTGATCGTTGGTGCGGCAACGCTTTTTCAAACGCGTTTTTTGCTTCATGTCGTTTTCCTAGCGCGGCCAGCGACAATCCCAGATGATTCAAGCTGATCACCAAATCGCGTGAGTAGGCCGGTGAATCGGGCCATCGCGTTTGCAGTTGCTGGGCAATTTCGATCGCCTCTTCGAACGATTGGATCGCTTCGGCGTGTTGAGATCGCTGTGCGTGCGAGGTGCCAAGTGAATTGAGCGTCAACACGACCTGCGTTGCCAATTTAGCGTCACCTTGGTTCTGTGCGAGCGACTTCGTCTGCTGAGCCAAAGCTTTTTGAGCGAACTGGATCGCTTGCTCTGGTGATCGTTTTGAAAGTAGCCCCGCCAAATTCGACTGGATCGATGCCAACAAGCCGGCTTCGTTGGCCGACGTTTCCAACAATTTGATGGCACGCCGATAAACGGTGTTCGCTTCTTGCGTTTTCTCGGCTTCCTCCAACAACAATCCAAGGTTATTCAGCGTCGTGGCCAATTCTCGAGTCACCACGATCGCATCGATGTTTTCGGGCATCGACGAGTCCTTCGAATCTAGGTGCGGATTCAACAAACGCTGCTGGATCACAATTGCATTGCCAAACCAATGAGCGGCTTGTTCGATTCGACCGATTTGCGAGAATTTTTCGGCGAGATTGTTTTGGCTGATCGACCACTGCAAACTCAACGCGGCGTCGCCGGGCGATTGACGAGCCAATTCGTGATAAAGTTGCTCGGATCGCTCGAGGGCTGCAATCGCCTCTTCGCTGGCACCCAATTCACTTTGGAACGCGCCGATTTTTCCGTAGGTCACTGCCAACTCTTTGCGTAGCGTCGGATCGTCGCTTGCTTCGCTGACAAAACGTTTGTAATAGTCCAGCGTTTCGCCAAGCAACCGGCGACGGACAGGAGCGGCGGCAGGGATATCATCCAAAAGTTCGGCCATTTGTGATCCGATCCGATCGAT
Organism: Novipirellula sp.; assembly: GCF_041583735.1. Classification (NCBI taxonomy): domain Bacteria; kingdom Pseudomonadati; phylum Planctomycetota; class Planctomycetia; order Pirellulales; family Pirellulaceae; genus Novipirellula; species Novipirellula sp. The sequence continues at coordinate 3,080 of NZ_JBFHFD010000377.1, read as the reverse complement.
CCATTCACGAGCGATCTGTTCATTGCGAATCGCACGCATTTGGTGAGCGAGTGCAATTGACTCGTTCGCGTCGGAGACTTGTTTTTCGGCAGCCAACATAACCGTGAAAATGGCAAAGCCAACCATCGCGAACATGCAAACGATCATCGACACGGCAACGCTTCGGCGATGCTTGTTGGCGAGTCGACCGATCCGGTCCATGAGCGTCGGCGGACGGGCGATGGTCGGTTCCCCTGCTAACACGCGGCGCAAGTCATCGGCAAACGCTTTCGCGGTTTCGTAGCGTCCGTCACGGTTTTTCGCCATCGCCTTGGCAACGACCGTAGCGAGATCTCGGGGCAGATGCGGGCATCGCTTTCGCAACGGCACAATCGCATCGTTTTCGATCGTACGAAGGATTGCCGGAGCGTCATCACCTTCGTGCGCCGGTCGCAACGTCAACATCTCGTACAGCGTCACCCCCAGCGAATAAACATCGGTACGTCCATCGACGATCGCGGATTCCCCTCGCGCCTGTTCGGGGCTCATGTACTTCATCGTCCCGACAATGTCGCCGGACTGGGTGAGTGATACGTCGCTTTGCACCCGCGCCAATCCAAAGTCGGTCACCCACAGTTTTCCGTTCTGGTCAATCAGTAGGTTTGACGGTTTGACATCGCGATGCACCACTCCGAACTCATGAGCAGCATGCAGCCCTTCGGCCGCTTGAATGGCCTGGCCGACCGTTGTTCGCCAATCATCGGTAACCGATTGACTGGGCGTGTCGCCTTGGTCAACACTCTGAAATTCGAGACTGCGTTTAAGAATGATTTCGTCCACCGACATCCCATCGATGAATTGCATGGCATAGTAGTGCACGCCGCGTTCGCAACCGACGGCATACACCGGCACAATATGTGGGTGTTGTAGACCACCGGCCGCTTCGGCTTCGTGTTGAAACCGCGTGATTTGACGCGAATCGAGGATCGAAGGCAGCGGCAATAGCTTGATCGCCACGGTGCGTTTAAGCGACCGTTGGGTGGCCCGGTAGACCACTCCCATTCCCCCTCGCCCAATCTGTTCATGCAAATAGAAATCGCCGAGACGACGCCCATGCGGCGACGGTTGGCCTTCGCGGTTTCGAGTGTCGATTGCCGTTTTCATTGCAGATACACTGCGTGAAGCATAGCTCGATGGAGCAAGCGACGCAGTGGATTGCTCGAACGACGAGGCACACGATGCCGGATCCAATCCCGCAGCCATACGATGCAAATTTTGCAATCCGGCGACACAATAGCGAAGCGGTTGACGTAACTCGGGCGAATCCGACGTCAACTCGTCCACGGTGGGCGGCAACCCATTTTCGAGCCCCGACATGTAACGTTCCAGTAACATGCTGAGGTGCTCTTTCTGGGCATCGGTCAAGTGCCGGGTGGCGAAAGGTTCGGCACTTAGGTCAGTCATACTCATGGCGATTTCTCGGGGCTATTCGATCGGGTCGCATGTTTCTTTGAACTTGTTGATTGCACGCAACCACATCATCCGTACGGCGCCCGATTTGCGGTTCATGCGTTCTGCGATTTCGTCGAACGACAAACCTTGCAGATTGCGATACACGATCACATCACGGTATTCGGGCTTCAGTTTGGCCAGTTGATCCGACAAACGCAGCGAAAGCTCGCGGCGTCCCATGTCCTCGCTTGGCGACAGCCCGCGATCGGCCAAGATGTTTGCCAATCTTGCCATGCTGTCGTCGACATTTTTGGCGATTTGGTCCAAGGCCACCTCGCGTCGAATGTCCCGTTTTTGGGCGAACACGTTTGCTTCGATCGCATGTCCAAGGCAGTTGCTCAGGATTTGACGCAACCATGCCAACAATTCGCCTTCGCTGCCTCCTCGGAAAGCGGCAAAATCGCGGTGCGCTGCCAACATGGTCTCTTGGACCAAATCCGACGGACTCATCCGCCGTCGCAACCGACCATCCAATTGAGTGGTTGCCAACACGCTCAGGTAGTTTCGATAGAGCTGCAGCAATTGGCCAAGCGAATTGAGGTCGCCGTGACGAACTTGTTCCAGCATCTCGGAGACGCTGATTTGAGCGTCCGACAATTCTTTGGGGGGGGCTGTCGACATGTTTGGCTTTCGTTTACTTAAAGGTCGGGAAATGGGTTCACTGCGAAAACACGCTACCGATACTGCCACTCGAATCAGTTGTCTTGAACTCGTTGTCTTGAACCACGCTTGGTTGCGTTGAACCACTCTCTTTCGCTACCACGGTTGCCAGCATGCCATGCGTCGTCACGGGCAGCGGGGGGCCAAGGTTTGTTCAAGATTTAGCAAGCTTTTTCCGAGACGGTCGCGTTGCCGTTGTTTCCTAGAGGACGATTTTCCTTCGCTTTTGTGACAAATTTAGCGCATTCCCGTCCTTAATGGACTGGATCTACTCGGTCCGCCACTCTTCACGCCTTTTCTGAATGCACCACCTTGTTACTGGAGGGTCACCCCCAATGGCTCGCTTATTGAATCGATGGTTCAAGCTCCTGCAAATTTCACGAAGTGAAAAACGGCGTCCTGCCGCGCCTCGTCGGCGATTGCGTACGGAAACGCTCGAGACGCGTCAGTTGTTGGCCGCCAATCTATTTCACAACCAATCGATGCCCGAGGATGTCAATAACGACGGAGTCATCTCGGCCGTGGATGCCTTGACGGTCATCAACGAAATGAATCGTCAACGCAGCGGTGACACGAATAACACGGTCAACGAACTGGGCTTCAGACCGGACGTGAATAACGATGGTCGCCACACCTCGCTCGACGCGTTGATGGTGATCAACCGGTTGAACCGTGAACGCAACCGCCATTCGATTCCCGACGACACGACGCGAAACCCAGATACATCACCCGGCGGGGGTGATGATCCTGCAGTCGATGTTCGCGCGATTGATGGCAGCAACAACAATCTGGAAAACCCGGACTACGGCGCGGCAAACACGACGTTGTTGCGGGTCGCCGAGGCTGATTATGCCGACGGCATCTCGGAACCGGCGGGAACCGATCGGCCAAGTGCTCGCGAGATCAGCAACACCCTATCCGCAGCGAAT
>NZ_JBFHFD010000376.1:0-8434 GCF_041583735.1 Novipirellula sp. | reverse complement strand
ATGACCTGCTCACACTCGAGAAAGTTGCCAAGCAGGTTGCCGGCAACGATTTCGACCATATCCATCACGTCGCCGTCTTTGATCAGCACCACGTCGAGCAGTCCGTCGACCGGCGAAGCTTCGGGAGCCACTTCGATGCGTCCCGCGTTTGTTTTCCCATTGGCCACAAGTACGGCCCAGCTATCAAAATCACTAATTTTCTGGCCGTCCATTTCCGCATGAACACGAAAGCTTTTCATATCCGCCAGCACGCCAACGGCACCTCGGAGATAGCTGAACGCTCCCCAACGTGATTTGATGTCGTCAGTCAGTTCTTCGGAAACGCGGACACAGTTACCGCCCGCCGCAACGTTGGCGTAATAACGCTCGAATCCGCTGCCGGCGATCCGGACCACATCGATGGGAATCGGCTGGCGATCGAGATATAGTGCCACTGCCTCTTCGATCTCGTCGGGAATGGCGAGCGTGCCAGCGAAATCGTTGGCGGTCCCCAGCGGAATGACCGCCATGCTGGGGCGGCGAGCACTGTCAATTTTCATTAATGCGTTGACGACGGCATTGACGGTTCCATCCCCGCCTGCGGCGAATACGACGTCGCACTCATCATCAAGCTGGTGTTCGATCGTTTCCCGCAGATCCACGTCGCGAGTGATTTGCACCCACGTGGTCGTCGCGGACGGCAACGCCTCGCGAAGCCGTTCGACTTGCTCGGCTTTGCCAGAGCCACGGTTCCAGAAAACGAGGTTGGTCATGGTTCGTTTCTTAATATCCTAGATGATTTTTTCAAGGTAACTTGCGGGGAACTGTAACTCGTACTGCATTTCTTGCGCCTGCGGTTTAGCTTGACACGATGAAATCAGCAATCCTCGAGGGTCGGTTCCAGAGCATGATTCTCAGAGGCACCTTGGATCTGCTAGAATGCAAAAAACATTTCACAACACGCTCCCAATCAGGCTCGACCCATGAGTTCGTTAGATCAGTTAAAAAAACATACCGTCGTGGTTGCGGACACCGGCGATATTGATGCGATCGCCAAACACAAACCGCAAGACGCGACGACCAATCCGTCGTTGCTGTACAAAGCGGCTCAGATGCCACAATACCAATCGTTGCTTGATGAAGCGATTGCTTACGGCCAATCCAAGTCCAGCAGCGAAGAAGGACTGCTCGATGCCATCATCGACAAATTGTCAGTCACGTTTGGTTGCCGCATTTTGGAACTGATCCCAGGCCGCGTCTCGACCGAAGTTGATGCACGGTTGAGCTTCGATACCGAGGGAACGATCAACAAGGCACGCGAACTGATCGAACTATACAAAGAAGCAGGAATTTCGAAGGACCGCATTCTGATCAAGATGGCCAGCACATGGGAAGGCGTCCGCGCTGCCGAGCAACTCGAGAAAGAGGGCATTCACTGCAACCTGACTCTCTTGTTCGGATTCGGTCAAGCGATCGCGTGTGCTGAAGCCGGGGTGACGTTGATCAGCCCGTTTGTGGGCCGCATCTACGATTGGTACAAGAACAAGCGAGGTGTCGATTCGATTGCGGTGTCGGAAGATCCCGGTGTGGAATCGGTCACCACGATTTTCAACTACTACAAAAAGCACGGATACAAGACCGAGGTGATGGGCGCCAGCTTCCGCACCAAGGAACAGGTGATGGCGCTTTGCGGAAGCGACCTGTTGACGATCTCGCCCGATCTGCTCGGCCAACTTGCCGACATCGACGTCGATGTTCCCAAAGCATTGGATGCCGATGCGGCAGCCAAGATGGACATCGAAAAAATCGAGATGAACGAAGCGACCTTCCGCTGGATGTTAAACGAAGACGCGATGGCCACCGAAAAGTTGGCCGAAGGCATCCGCGGCTTCGCAGCCGACCTGGACAAGCTTCGCAGCTACCTAGCCCAGCGAATGGAAGCCGCCTCGGTGTAAGTGGGTGTGTTTTTTCCTCGTAGCGAAACTCGCCAAGAGTTTCGTGCGGTCACCCGGAAAATTGTCGAAGCGTTCACTACTCACAGGGGACGTGCTTTGGGTCTGGCACACGAAAACAATGCGTGCGTTTCAAAAATGCAACCGTCCGCCAAAGCTCGTCCCAACCTTCACCTTGAAATAATCGCATTTGAGGGTAGCCGGGAATTAGACAACCGGTATAGGGATAGCTCGCAAACTCGTCGATCGGTACCAAACCTTTTCGTTCGGGATTGCGAGCGATGTATTCGATCACAGCTTCAATCATCCATTGCTCGCGTTCGTCGTCAATAAGAACGTGATCAAACGATTGAAGTTGTAATACGTATCCAATTCGCTTCAAGCAATCGTTGGTATCTTTACGCAGTCGTTTCATCGCAATCTGCTGGTCCGATTCTTGAGCAAGCCCACACCACAGTAAATGTATGTGGTCAGGCATCAAACAAAAAACGGGACAGGCAATTTGATCACGAAAACCGACATGCGTTAGCACTTCGCGGAATTTGTACAAGAAACGAGCATCGAGCCATCCCACTCTTCGATTTTGGATGGTTAATGTCCAGTGGACCCACGCGAACCCGCGATAATATTCAGGCGGAAGACGCTTGAGTCGCTTTTGATTTTGCTGACTCATCACAGTTTTCGTTACATTGAGTGCGATGCATCCCTCAAGCGTAGCAGATCCGGTGGGCTAAACCGCGAAAAATTTTGCGTCCTGCTTCGCGTCAACGTAAGATGCTTCGCAAAATCCTGTTGCTTTTAAACCATGTGCTGCACTTCACGGTCTGGGCACTTGCTTGGGATCCGTTTCATTCCCCCCGAAAGTCTTCGCGACTTTCGCTACGAAAAGCCTATCCCACGAAAAGCCTATCCCACGTTGGACTGCTTGATGTTGTCGACGAGGCTTTGGACTGCGGGGCTTAACCGACGTCCTTTCTTCCACATGAACGCAATCTGCCGCTCACCTAGATGCCGACGCAATGACTTGACCACTAACCGTCGACATAACTCGCCGTTGACGCGGCCCGCCAACACACCAACTCCCAACCCGGATCGGACGCATGCGATTGTAAACCCACTGTTGTCCGTTTCCGCGACCACGTTTGCCGTCAACCGTTCGCGGTGCAGCGTGTGATCCAGCGCGTCACGTCCGTGCGTTCCTGGCCGCGTCACGACGAGATCATGTTTGACCAGTTCACGCAGGGTGTTGCTGGGCGAAGCCGCAAAGGGATGCCCCTTTTTACAGATCGCCAGAAACTCGACTAAATAAGCCGGCTCGAAATGAATTAGCGGCGATGCGTTTTCATTTTCGGGTTCAAGGGTCAATGCAAGGTCGGCTTCTCCTGACAAAATTAATTCTTCGGCAATCTGATTGTTGCCTTCCCTAAGCACCAACGGATTGTTCCAAGTTTGGCGAAATTGCTGCAGCGGATTGGCGATCTCTTCCATCATCATGCGGACGCCCGCCACGATCGTGATCGGCCGCGAATCACTCTCATTGTCCTCGGCGAGATCAAAAGTCGAATCCAACCCAGCCAACAACTCAGTGACCTGCGAGTACAACTTTGTTGCCATCGCCGTCGCCACCACGCCGCGTCCCGACTTCTCGAACAAATCCGTTCGATACAAACGCTGCAGCGTTTGTATGTGCTGCCACACCGTAGGCACCGAAAGCTCCATCTCGCGAGCCGCCGCCGCATACCCTCCGCGTTCATAGACACACCTAAACGTCTGCAGTTGCTGAACACTCAACTCGCTGGCACGTGACAGAGAACCCGAGGAATGCTTCATCGCCCAGACCATTAGTTATTTATAAACGAACGTTTTGAAGTATTTTATTTTAGCGAACACCAACTTCCATTAGAATCCCATAACGTCAAAGAAACTCCCCCTCGTGACGTTCAAGTCTGCACCCTGGATACCCCATGACCGAGTCCGTCGCAACGCGACAACGATTCCTGTTAGTGCTGTTGCTGTTTCTACATACAGTGAACACCTACATGGACCGCGTCTGCATTTCCGCCGCCAAAGGGCCGATGCAATCGGACATCAGCGGTTTGTCGGACCAGATGATGGGCTATGTGTTTGGCATTTTTGCGATCGGTTATGCTCTTTTCCAAATTCCCGCAGGGATGTTTAGCGATCGTGCGGGGCCACGACTCGCACTGACCATCGTGGTTGTCATCTGGAGCGTATTTACGGCGCTGACCGGAGCGGTGTTTACGGCGATCAGCTTGCTGGTGGTCCGCTTCCTGTTTGGGATGGGCGAGGCCGGTGCTTACCCCGGTGCCACCCGTGCGCTGTACAAATGGTTGCCTGCGAAAGAGCGAGGCATCGGTCAAGGAATTTTCCATTCCGGAGCACGTGTCGGTGCGGCACTCTCGTTGGTCGTGATGCCGGCACTCATCTCGTGGATCGGATGGCGATGGACGTTTGTTGCCAACGGTTTGGTGGGACTGGTTTGGGGCGGCGTTTGGTGGTTTTGGTACCGCAACTCGCCTAGTGACCATCGGGGGACGAACCAGGCCGAGGTCGAGTTGATCGCAACCGGCATCGCGGAACACCAATCCACACCGCTAAGCATTCCCTACATCCAGATCGTGACATCCGCGAACGTGTTGTTGGCGATGTTCCAGTACGCTGCGAGTAATATCACGTTTTTCATCAGTATCACGTGGTTGCGTCCTTATATCGAAGAACGCTGGGGCAGCCAAGCGGCTAATTTGTCGGCGCTTCCGCTCTTGATCGGTGCCGTCGCTCTTTGGCTCTCGGGTACCTTGGTGACGCTGCTTCATAAGCAGGGCATGCCCGTGCTGTCGCGGCGAATTCCCGCGATGATCGGTTTCGCCTTGGGCGCCATTGGGCTTTTGATGTGCACACAAACCGCGGATTCGGAAACGGTTTGGCCGCTGATCCTCTGTTTTTCGATCGCGTTATTCGGAGTCGAAATGACACTCAGCCCGAGTTGGGCCCTTTGTATGGATATCGGTGGAGACCGTAGCGGTGCCGTCTCGGGTGCGATGAACATGGTCGGCAACATGGGCGCGGCCTTGAGCGCTGTGGTGTTCCCGTACTTCGTCGCCAATGTAACGTTGCCTTATTTTGCCGCAGAAACAGGAACCGCAAATTCGTTCTTTGTTTTTGCCGCGACGATCAACGCGTTGGCGATGGTGGCTTGGTTGTTTATGAATCCGCTGAGACAACTACGCGAATTGCCTGCCGGTCAATTACGAGTGCGACTAGCGAGTTTCGCGGTCATGATCGTGGTGGTGATCGCTGCCTTGGTCTACACCAATTTTTTGATGCGGTAAGGGAACATGGCAGATTCAATCAAACCAAAACGCGGAGTCGCTGTGGGAGCGGGCTACTTTAGCCACTTCCATTTTGACGCCTGGAATCGCATCCCAGAAGCGGAACTCGTTGCAATTTGTGATGTCGATCGCGAGAAAGCAAACGGGGCCGCTCGCGAGTACGAGATCGCTAACGCCTACGATGACGTCGAAACGATGCTACGAACCGAAAAGCCCGACTTCATCGACATCATCACGCGGCCCGATTCCCATTTGGACCTCGTTCGCATTGCCGCCGAAGCCGGTGTCGACGTGATCTGCCAAAAACCGCTGTCACCGACCCTCGACGAAGCTGCCGAATTGGTCAACGTCGCTAGCGCCGCGGGTATCCGGTTAATGGTCCACGAGAACTTTCGCTTTCAACCTTGGTATCGCAAAATGCGGGATCTGATGCAACGCGGTGCCATGGGCGAAACGCTCCACTCGCTCAGCGTGCGCACCCGGATGGGCGACGGATGGCAAGCGGATGCCTATCAAGCTCGCCAACCCTATTTTGCCACGATGCCACAATTGCTGGTTTTCGAAACCGGCGTGCACTTCATCGACACGTTTCGATTTCTAGCCGGCGAGATCGATGGTGTCTTCGCATCGTTGCGTCGGTTGAACCCCAACATCGCCGGCGAAGACACTGGGATGATCGTGTTCGAATTCGAGGGCGGTGCACGGGGCCTCTGGGACGCTAGCCGTTACCATGAATCCGAAGCCAAAGATCCCCGCTACACCTTCGGTGAATGTCTGCTGGAGACCGACGGCGGATCGATTCGATTGGCCAGTGATGGGCAGATCACGACCCAGAAACTTGGCCATCCCGTGCAGTCTCACCCTTACGAGCATCATCGCCGTGGCTTCGCAGGCGACTGTGTTTATTTTACGCAAAAGCATTTCATCGACTCGCTATGCAATGAATCGCCGTTTGAAACGAGTGGCGAAGAGTATTTAAAAACCTTGCGAGTCCAAGCGGCAATCTACGAGTCCGCGGAAACCGGATTGCCGGTACGTGGACTTGCCTCAGGAGACGGGCATGCGAATCATTGACCTGACCTTGCCGATCAACAACGACATGCCCGGCGTCGATGTTTCCCCCGCGAAACGGATCAAAACGCATGGCTGGAATGCAACCACGCTGACGCTGTATTCGCATTGCGGCACCCACATGGATGCACCGTGTCACTTTCTGGACGACGGACGGACGATCGACCAACAAGACCTGAGCGTTGTGGTGGGCCCAGCAATCGTCGTCGACTTGTCTCCGGCGACTCCAAAACAATTGCTGACCGTTGATGACTTTGCAAGCGTTGCAAACCAAGTCACCCCAGGGTGCCGGTTGTTACTGCGAACCGATTGGCACAAGCGATTCGGAACGACGGAATATCGCAATGAATTGCCACGAATATCAGTCGAGTTGGCTCGTTGGTTGGTTGATCGCGAAGTCGGATTGATCGGAGTCGAACCGCCCTCGGTTGCCGATGTCAACAATATCGACGAGGTCACCGAGGTCCATCAAACACTCTTCCGTGGAGGCGTCGTCATTCTCGAAGGGCTCGCCAATCTGGACCAATTGACTCAAGGGATCGTTCAATTGGTCGCGTTGCCATTAAACGTCATTGGTGGTGACGGCACTCCCGTTCGCGCGATCGCGATGGAGGAAAATTGAGTGATGACAAAAAAACTTAAAACTACCTCCGCGTCTGCAGTGCTTGGATGTGTCGCCGACGATGTAACCGGAGCGACCGATCTTGCGATCAATTTGGCGCAAGGCGGAATGCGAGTCATTCAGTGGCTGGAAATCCCGACACTCGATGATTTGCAAGTCCACGCGGTCGATGCGGTCGTGGTGGCACTCAAGACGCGATCGATCGCCCCATCCGACGCAATCTCGCAATCGATCGCGGCGATGGAAGTGCTGCGTGACCATGGATGTGAGCGGTTCTATTTCAAATACTGCTCGACGTTTGACTCGACCGAGCATGGCAATATTGGTCCCGTCGCTGAAGCGATGATGGACACGTTGGGTGTCAAACAAACGATCTTTTGTCCCGCGTTTCCGCGCGCGGGACGGACGGTGTATCAAGGGCACTTGTTCGTTGGCGACACGCTGCTTAGCGAATCGGGAATGCAAAATCACCCGCTCAATCCGATGCAGGACGCCAACTTGGTGCGATTCCTGACGCACCAAGTCACGCGTCCTGTTGGGCGGCTTTGTTATCGCGACCTCGCCGACGTCGGCCGCGTCACCGAGTCGCTGCAAACCCAACGTCGCGACAGAATCTCTCATGTTGTGGTCGATTGTGTCGACGATTCGCAATTGCAAACCATCGCTGCGGCGGTCAGCGACATGCCGCTAGTAACTGGTGGATCAGGTCTGGCACGATACCTAGGCGAGGCATATCGGAAATCCGGTCTGGTTGACGAATATCGTGCGGCGAGCGAGTTACCATCGATCTCAGGTCGCAGCTTGATTTTGTCGGGTAGTTGTTCGCAGGCAACCATCCGGCAAGTGGCCAAAGCAAAATCATTTTGCAGTACTTGGCAGCTTGATGTGCTTGAGATTGCTCGCGATCCCAGTGGGTACCAACGACGACTTGCGGCATGGGCCGAGGCCTGTGATCCCCGACGTCCTCTATTGATTTACTCGACCGACGATCCCGAAGGCGTCCGTAGCGTCCAGCAGTCGCTAGGACAAACCGAAGCGGCGCAAGTGATCGAATCGTTTTTAGGCAAAGTCGCAGTGGATTTGACGACCGACGTCGGTGTACGGCGGTTGATCGTCGCGGGTGGCGAAACGTCGGGCGCAGTGGTTCGTGATTTGAGCATTCGTGCCCTAAAAATTGGCCCTGAAATATGTGCCGGTGTTCCTTGGACTCAATCGATTGGCGGGCAACCGCTGGCGATCGCACTCAAATCAGGCAACTTTGGCGATGATAACTTTTTTCACACCGCACTGGAGATGTTGGCATGAGCGAACGAGAATTGCGCGAGCGAATCGCCATGCACGGCCAATCGCTGTTTGATCGTGGAGTTACGTGTGGCAGCAGCGGAAATATTAGCGTCCGTTTGCCAGATGGTATTTTGGTCACGCCCACGAATGTCTGCTTGGGCCGACTTGATCCTGAT
>NZ_JBFHFD010000375.1:0-8453 GCF_041583735.1 Novipirellula sp. | reverse complement strand
TCAAAGAGTTTGTTGCTGGTACTGTGTCGACGTCCGGTGAAACGGAAGACGACTCTGCGGGGACGCAACCGTCCAAGGGATAACCGGATCGAGGGTGCGTCAAAGACGTTACTTCTGGAGCCCCCGGGCAATTCGCTTCGGGGGCTTCGCTTTTTAATTCTTCCTTTCGTTTGGGAGCGTTGATCCAAACTGCTTTGGGAAGGCTTGCAGGTGTGGGAACGCCGGTTACGAGTGGTGCACCGCTTTCGGGAAACATTGCCAAACCTATAATTGTTTGTTCGGCTCTTTCGAGAAATCGCAACGCAACATCAATGCTGCCATCCGCGATGTACATGGCGTGCGATTCGACATCCTCGACGGCTTTGGGCCGACGGGTGATTGGTTTCATTTTCGCCACTTATTCGACGCGTTTGGTGACCACGCGGTCTTTGATTGCATGCCACTCGGCATCGGTCCACGGTTCGGCAGCACCGCTTGATATCCCGGCCATCAACGCTTGCTCGATTTCGCCTTGCTTTTCACTTGCAGCTGCTACCAGCGCGACGATGAATTCACTCGGATTCGCATATCCGCCTTCTCTTACGCCTTGATCGACAAATTGCATCAAATGATCTGGCAAATCGACTGGTATATTGGACATTGGGTTCACGCTCTCTCGTATGGTCCGCGACCGACAACATGGTTTTACGCTGGGGCCCTTCGGGCACACCTCCGACGTAATTCAAACGCCAAAACAATTCTACAATCAAATCTAGTTCAAGACATGTGCGAGTGGGTAGCGTCGGTGTCGTAAAACCCTTCCGTTGTGCGACCCTAGACTGTTGGATTGTCGACATCGCCTCGAACGATGCGTGCAATGTCCACGACCCCATCACGGTGCCGAAAAAATATCACGTAATTGCCCAAATATATGGACCGGATTCCTTCGCCCAATTCCGGACGCTCATCTCCGATCTCTGGATGCTGTGATGCGAGACGGCATTTCTCGCGAAGCCTCGGCATGATATCAGCTTCCTTGCTGTGTAGATTCGACCTTGTCGATTTCCGCGTTCACTTCCGCAAAGACTGTTTCTTCGTCGAAATGTTGACCATTATCCAACTGGTCAATGCCAACTTGAATTTCGGCTTTCAATTGTTCACGCCCCATTAGTATCCGGACGCCTTCAATAATCGCCGCTTCTTCTGAATCGAAACGACCGTCGGCAACTAACGATTTAACAAACGCATTGATGTCACTCGGCAAATTCAGATTCATCATTCACTCCAATGGGCCGGGGCACATAACATGGCTTTTACGTAAGGCCCCTTTGGGGACATCTTCGGCATGGTTTTGGCCGCGGCTCCATTATACAATCAAATCCGATTCAGAACATCTTCGCTTCGGTTGCGGCGATGTCGTACATAACTCCGTTGTCCGCTCTTAGTCATGCGTCACTCGACATCCGACAACTCGGTTCGCGTCGACGTCCCAGACGATTGGGACATTTGGGATGATGGAGACGATGATCTCTTCGTTGCTGCCGCACCGGAGGAAGACGAAAACGAGATTCAGCCACAACTCTTGGTGACGCGTGAATTAAACGCGGCTTCCGATTCCGAATCCTACATGGTCGGCAACGTCGCTTTTCTGCAAACCGGTGTCGCAGACTACGTAGGGCACGGTAGCGGCTCGTTTTCCTGCGATGGCTACGACGTCGCGTGGCATGAATTTACGTCGTCACAAATTGGATTCACGCTAACCGCGATTTCATATTTCATCGTTCTCGGCGATTCTGCTTATCAATTCCAATTTAAAGCACACCCTGATCTATTCGGACGCTGGCGATCTTCAATCGAGGCGATCGTTCGCACATTAACCTTCACGTAGCGGGCGTGTAACATGGTTTTTACGCCAGGCCTTCGGCACACCTTCCTTGAATGGCCATGCGGGCTGTCTTCGCCGACCGCGATCATTTTGGCACGGACAGCGAATGGTATCCGGAGATGGTTGACCTCTTTGAGGTATGGTTCTCGTAGCCTCTTTCGAGGAAACGAGCGATCGGCAAGAATGGGCGGCTTACGATTTCCGACGCCAAATCCGTGGCAAAATTCTCTTTCACAGTCCGACGTAGTGCCAAGCGAACCCTCCACCCCCACCGGAAAGTCGGCGATTAATGCGTTTCTGATTCACGCAGCAATGATACTGCATCGCTACGGAACGCCCTCGCACCGGCTCGAGCGTGTGATGACGCAAGTGGCGTCATCGTTGGGGGTGGAAGCGGTGTTTCTGTATACGCCCACGGCGCTCGTGATCTCGATCACCAACGGGGCCAACGAAGAGACGGTGGTCCGCCGCGTGGATTCACGCGAAATGCACGTCGACAAGCTGTTCCAAGCCGACGATGTCCTGGGAAAGCTCGAGCGGGGCGAAATCACGATCAAGATCGCCGCTTCACGACTTCGCGAAATCGATCACAGCGAGCCGACGTATCGGTTTATCCCCTTCGCGCTCGCCTGTGCGACCGGCTGTGGTGTACTTGCCACGCTGTTCCAAGGCTCGCTCGCCGAAGTATTGGCCGCGATGGTGATTGGATTGGTCATCGCCGTGATCGAACGGACAGCCGAACGATTCAGTGGTGAACCAAGCCTACTGCATCCGATCTCGGGTTTTGTGGCGGCGATCTTGTCGCTCGGCATTGCACACTTCATTATCCCGATCGACGACCGTTTGGTCACGCTAGCGGGGTTGGTCGTGCTGCTGCCAGGACTCCGGCTAACCGTCGCCCTTACCGAGTTGGCGGTAGGGCATTTGTCGGCTGGCGTGGCTCGTCTTGCCGGCGCGATTGTGATGTTATTTACACTACTGCTAGGCGCCGCGATTGCTTGGCGTTTTGCACTCCCATGGCGTGATATTCCTGAAAAGATTGCAGTCACAGGAACCTATTGGCAATGGATCGCGTTGTTGATTGCTCCGATGGCGTTTGCCATCATCTTTCAAGCTCGCATGGCTCAGTGGCCTGCGATCTTCTGCGTTTCGATGCTTGGCATCTTGGTCCTTCGCTCGGTGGATCCTTTTTATGGTTCCGAAGTCGCCTCGTTCTCCGCAGCACTGGCGGTCGGATGTGGCAGCAACCTGTACGCTCGCTTCCGTGGTCGTCCCGCGTTGATTGTGCAAACCCCCGCAATGATCATCTTGGTTCCTGGATCGTTTGGTTATCGATCGCTGATCGCGATGCTGGATCATGAAACCATCGCGGGCATCGAGATTGGTTTTCACACCGTGATGATTGCGATGTGTTTGGTCGGTGGGTTGCTGATGTCCAACGCGTTGGTGCCGCCGAACCGAATCCTTTAATCCAAAGTTGCCGCCATGGAAACCTCCGCTCAAGAGCTGGACGATGCCTATCGGCAAACGATCTATTGGTGCGAATTGCCGGAACAGTCCGTTGCAATTCGCATTGGCCACAAACATCCCGTGCTAGACGATGCACTGCGAAACGAAGCGGTGAACGAGTGGGCCTTCATCACCGCCTATAACCCTCATTCGACTCTAAAAACGCCGCCACAAAATCGTGCAATGAACGAGCGATTAGAGTGCGAGATCGCCCGTCTCGGCTATTCATGTTGGCACGGCACCGGCATCGATCCCAAGGGAAAGTGGCCGCCTGAGGCCAGTTTTTTGGTCGTCGGAATCGAGCCTTCATCCGCAGCTGATCTCGGCAGGAAATACCACCAGAACGCGATCGTCATCGGACGTGTCGGTGGTGCTGCGGAATTGCTCTTTTTGACTTCTGCACCTGGATGTCGCTGAAGACTCTACCCACCGTCCCCCAAAGCGAGGAATGTCAAATTAATAAGTGACGCAATCGCTCCTTGTTAGCCTTCACTCATGAATCGAATTTCGTTACTAGCCGGCGGATCGGTGATCGTCTTCGTCATTTGCGTGGCGCTGTTGTTTGCTACCGATGGGGATCGGACTTCGGATGGCGATTTCGATTCGCGGCCATTGATGCTGTACTGCGCCGCCAGCAACCGAGCGGTGATGGACAAGGTTATCCGGGATTACCAACTCGAATTTCAGCGGCGAATCCATGTCCAATACGGCCCTTCGCAAACCTTGTTGTCATCGATTGCCGTCAGCAAGACGGGCGATCTGTTTCTGCCTGCGGACGACAGCTATTTGAAGATCGCGGAACAGAAGCAGCTTGTTACACAGCAATTTCCGATCGCGATAATGCATGCCGTGGTGGCCGTTAGAAAAGACAACCCTCACTCGATTTCCGCACTCGACGACTTGCTGCAAGACGACATTCGCTTTGTTCAAGCGAGTCCCGATTCGGCCGCGATCGGCAAGGTGACTCAGACGGCACTGAAGCGTTTGGGACACTGGGACGCGATCGATGCGGCGACCATTGGATACCGCACGTCGGTCAACGAGGTGGCGAACGACATCGAAGCAGGGTCCGCCGACGCGGGCATCGTTTACGACGCGGTGCTGCACACCTATCGCAACCTCTCGTTCGTCCGGATCGCAGAACTCAAAGACGCCGCTTCGCAGGTTTCGATCGGCATCATCGCAACGACTCGGCATCGCGAAGCGGCGGCACATTTTGCCCGCTATGTTTCCCGTAGTGCTCGCTCGCGCGAGCACTACAAGAACCATGGCTTTGACATTACCGACTGAACAAGTAACTACCGCACCGGTACAAGCTTGGCATTCACGCCGAGGGTTCCCTTCGCCGCCGACGTGCTCTGATCTAACACAAACGGCCCAAATTGACGATCCAGATGCAGCATCAGCACAGTATCGGTTCCGGCGGCCAAACGTCGCTCGGCTTTAAAGTCGGAGGTGTAGATCGCTTTCTTGGACACTCGGACTTCGTCGATCTTGCCCAGAAACGGACGCGTGGCTTGGCCCTGTGTGTCGGGATCGGCTCCGATGAACAGCGGCAATTTGTTGGTCGTTCGCTTGCCGGTGGCCTTTTTGGAACCGGCAAGTGCTCCGTTGATGTACAACTTCACTTCGCTTCCGTCATAGACGCCGGCCAAGTGAGACCACTGGTTCACGGGCAACACATCGGTCGCTTTGGCACTGTAGTATTTGCCTTTTAAATTCACATCAAATTGTGGCACGCCCTCATCCATAAAGAACGCGAACTCACTCTGCTGTGTCTTGGCGATCAACCCGCGATGGCCAGCGGCTTGAACCGGGTTCACCCAGGCTTCGAGCGTGAACGGTCCATTGGGGAGCTTCAGCTCCGAAGAATCCACTCGCACGGCAGATCGCTCATCAACAACGTTCAAACAACGATTCTCGCTGCCACTGAAATAGTCGGCAGGAACCGCGGCCAACTTCATCGAAATCGGAGTCGAGGTCGGCGGCAAATTGATCCGCGTCGACTGGCCAACATAATGCAAATCCATAAGGATGCGTGGGTTGGTCAATTCAGCCTGCAAATCGGCTTTGCGTTGTAAACCGAAGGACAATTGAAGGGTTTTGCCTGCTTCGATCGTCACATGTTGATGGTCAAGCGTGGTGGTCCAGTCTCGGTTCACTGGGTCCAGCGACGCGGTGGCTTCGATCGGTTGGGCCGAAGTGTTTGTCAACGAGAATGTTAGCTCGCCTGAAGCCGATCCATCAATCTGCAGCATCAAGTTGTTGTCGACCTCTACAGGCCGAATCTTGCGTGCCTTGTCGACATCGGCAAGAAATTCGGGAGTGAATTCGGTCGGATCGATGACCGAACCGACGGGCAGTGCCGCCACCGTGACACTTTCTTTGCGAACCGTCACCACGTTCAAGTGATGCAGGTAACCGGCCTCCGGAATGTCGGCCGACAAATGGCCTCCGGTGGTCGCCAACGTGTAATAGGCGATCCCGTCTTTGGGCCCATCAAAACGCATGTGATGAATGTGACCGGCGAAAACGGCACTGACGTTTCCCGCAGACTTCAAAATCCCGTGAACTTCATCCCAATTTCCGTCGGTGTAACCGGCTCCGATCCAACGTGGGTGATGCAAGAACAAGAAAACGTGTTCGAGATCTTTATGTTTTTCGAGCGACTGACGCAAGAAATCCAGCTGCTCGGGGCTCATCTTTTGTAATCGCCCTTCGTTGAACCCTTTTTCGTTGGTGGCCGAATCTCCTTCGTCACTGTACAGCACCACAAAGCCAGCGTTCTTGTGCTGGAATGTATACCACAACGGCCCGAAGTGTTTCTCGTAATTGGTTTCGTGTTGGCCTTGAGGAGCTTTGCCCTCACCACGCCAATAGACGTCATGATTCCCCGCGACGGGAAACCACTGCATCTTCAAACGATCCATGATCTCTTTGTACTCGGCCATCTGTTCCATCCACAACGGCGCGTCGTTGTAGCCTTGGATCAAATCACCCACGGTCATGACCAAATCGGGATCGAGCAAATTGGTGTCGATGACCGCTTGTTCGAGTACTTTCAAACCCGCAGGCACGCCTCCGGTGCGATCACCATAAACGACAAAGTGAAAGACATCCTCTTCTTTGGCCAGCGGCAGAACCCGCGATGATTTGCGGGTCGTAAAAAATTTACCCGCATCATCGTGACCGTGACTCTTGCTGTGCACATGAGGATGCGGGCCCTCATGAGCATGCGAGTTTGGAGCACACAGAATTATCAGCGAGATAACAGAGCAATGCAGAAGTAGTCGTGACATGTTGTTAGTTGGACCGTGGGGGGGAGGAGGGGATGGGGCGAGACGCGAGCCATCCCATGATATCTAAAAATTTCGCCGGCGACCGAGAAGTGGGTTCGCAAGCGGTGTTACGAGGCATTCTTGGTCGTTCCGTCGCCGCGTAGATCAAAATGGAAAGTTGTCTGCGAATCGGAGACGCTGACCTGCAATTCGGATTTTTCGTTGTAAGTCACGGGAAAACGCTCGGTTCGCTTTGGCTTCGGGGCACTCGATTCGGACTCGGACTCTTCCTCGTCTTCTTCGCCTCGTTCGCCCGTGCTGGCGACCGTGCTGATTCGCACCGTCTTGGGACCTTGCGTGACGCCAGCGGTTTTGCTGTTGAATTTCAATTCGTAATGGCCTGATTCATCGGTGGTGCCATACGAAAACGTGCGATCGTCTGCTTCGAAAAAGACGACGGCACCTTCGATCGGTTCGCCATCGAGCATCACCGTTCCCGAGACAGGAACCAATCCGATGCTGGAGTAGTCGGCATCCAGCGATCCGCCGCAGCCGAGAGTGGAAAGCACAAGCACGATACACGCGGTAGCGATGAACGCGGTGGCTTGTAAATGAGGACGCATTCGATTTGACTCCTTCACTGAGCGACCGCAAGTTCGCAGCCTGCGGTCACCCAGAGATGCTTTGGTTTGGTTTGGTTTTAAATGAAAGGACTTTTTGTGCTGTGTTTAGTACTCGGTGACGATTTCGTGTCCATCTCGCGACCCGATGGCTTTGTACGTTTCCATATCGAGTGAATCGGTGATGAAACGAACCGCACCGTCACTCATCGAAAAATGAGCACCACCCACGTGATAGCTGCCGAAGGACAGTTCCATCAGATAACCGCTGGTTGTCGGTGCTTTGCGAATCGCATTGATCTGGGCAATCGTGGTGCCGACGACTTCCGAGAATTCCGTACCGCCGGTGCCACCATCGCAGCGACATGGATCGGCTTGCGGCGAACCGATGTACCAGTAATCCATTCCCTGGCCGTCCTTGACAAATTCCGGGTCGGTATAGGATTCGCCGATCATGATCGTGTTGGAGGTTCCGTCGATGATGTCGCGAAACTTCGTTTTGCTACAGGCATAGAAAATGCCGTCTTGGTCAAGATTTTCGAGTCCCTTGGTGCCGACCACGGCAGTGCTTGTATCGTCAGAACTCGATTCCGTCCCCGCGCTACCGCGATAGCTGCCGGGAACACGCTCGGGGATTCCGTTGTAATTGAAATGTTCCTTTAGCGCCATGCTGGGACATCGATAAGTCGGGATCACGGTGCTGACGGCGATTTCGTTGGGTGAACCATCCGCGTCCCAGTTCCCCGGTCCGCTCTCTTGAAAGATCAGCGTTTGGTACAGATTGGCTTGCTCGATTTGTGGCAAGACATGACCGCTCCAGGTCATCCCGCGGTTATCCCAGCCGTAGGGAAAAACGCGAAAGGTATCGTGATAAGTGTGCAGCCCCAAACCAATTTGCTTCAAGTTGTTGCTACAAGACATCCGCCGCGCCGCCTCGCGAGCCGCTTGCACTGCGGGCAATAACAATCCGACCAACACACCGATGATCGCAATGACAACCAACAGCTCGACCAGAGTGAACGCGCCGCGCGAGCGGCGACTGGGAAGTTTCGCGGAAGCAGGATTCCACTGCATGTTTTTCGATTCCGTTATGAGGGACTTCACTGAAAACGAGCAATCGCTTCCAGCGTGTTTTCGCTTTTCAAATTCAGACCACAGTCATCTGAATCGGCGGAAGAATAG